>JADYZS010000125.1 GCA_020853075.1 Anaerolineae bacterium
GCGCCCAGGTGCTGATCGTCAACACCTGCGGCTTCTTAGAGGCTGCGCAAGAGGAATCCATCGGCGCGCTGCGCACCCTGGCGCGCCAGAAGCGCTCCGACCAGATCCTCATCGCCGCCGGCTGCCTGGCCCAGCGCGATCCGCGCGCGCTCATTCGCCGCGTCCCCGGCCTGGACGGGCTCCTGGGCACGCGGCGTTGGATGGAAATCGTCGCCCTTATTGAGCGACTGCGCGCCGGGAACGGTCGCGAGTTTGGTCGTCTTGAGATGCTAGGCGATACTGTGATCCCCTGGGATGGGGCCACGCCGCGCCCTGCCGTGCGCAATGGAAGCGCGTACCTCAAGATCAGCGATGGCTGCAACGCGCCCTGTGCCTTTTGCACCATCCCCTCGTTCAAGGGCAAACTCCGCAGCCGCCCCGCGCCCGCCATCGTGAGTGAGGCCCGCGCGCTGGTGGATCAGGGCGCGCAGGAGATCATCCTGGTTGCCCAGGATACTACGGACTACGGCCGCGATCTGGACCTGCGCGATGGCCTGCCGGGCCTCGTAGATGAGGTCCTCCTCGCCTGCCCCGACCTACCCTGGCTGCGCCTGATGTATGCCTACCCCGGCCACGTCAGCGAACGGCTGATTGAGATCATGGCGACGCGGCCCCAGGTGTGCCATTATCTGGACATTCCTTTGCAGCACGGCCATCCCGATACGCTCTACCGAATGCATCGTCCTGCCAACGTGGATAAGGTCCTGCAGACGATTGAGCAACTGCGGGCAGCCATGCCCGACGTCGCCTTGCGCACCACCTTCATCGCCGGCTTTCCCGGCGAGACGGAGGAGGAGTTTGAGGGTCTGCTGGATTTTACGACCGCCATCTCCTTTGATAAAGTCGGGGTCTTCACCTACTCGGCAGAACCGGGGACGCCCGCAGCGGCGCTGCCCGCTCAGGTGCCGGAGCGCGTCAAAGAGGAGCGACGGGCCCAGGTGATGGAACTCCAACAACGTATTTCGTTGGCACGCAACCAGGCCCAATTGGGGCGAGAGTTGGAGGTTCTCGTGGAGGGGACGGACAAGGGCCTCAGCCTTGGGCGCAGTTACCGGGATGCGCCGGAGGTGGATGGTCTGGTCATCGTCTCTGCCGTCCTTCCTGTGGGCCGGATCGCGCCAGTGAAGATCACTGGCGCAGTGGAATATGACCTGATGGGCGAGGGGGTGGGCATGGCTGCGATGGTCGGCGACCCGGACTTGGTGCTGGTGTGAATGCGAGGATGATGAAGGATAAGGAGGCCAGGTCATGGCGTATGCAGCAAGGCGGAACGAAGGGGCTCTCCAGGGCTTCATCCAGACCGTCGCCGCGGGCGTGCTGGGCGCGCTCGGCTTCCTCCTGTGGGATGCTTTCGCCCCGGTCATTGGCCTCCCTCGCCTTGATCTCCCCGCTCTGTTGGGCACGATCTTCGCGGGCGACGTCGCCACCCTCTCCAGCCTGGGCGTGCTGATGCACCTGGGCGTCGGCGTCGGACTGGGCCTGTTTTACGTCTATGGCGACGTAGAGGAGTTCCTGCCTGGGCCATCCTGGCTGCGCGGCATGATCTATGGCGCGGGCGTGTGGGTCGTGACGATGGTCGCGGTCATGCCCCTCATCCCTTACGCCGACCGGGTGCTGGGCCAGGGGCAGGCCCCCACCATGGGCTTTTTCATGCTGACGGTGGGCGTCTGGGCTCCGGTGCAGGCCCTCGTCACCCATCTCATCTTCGGTGCTGTTTTGGGGCTCGTCGCCGGCCGTCGCGGCTTCCCCTTCTTCTGGCGCTCTATCATCGCCGGGCTCCTGGGCGCGCTGGCCTTCGCCCTATGGGATTCGTTGGCTCCGCTGGCCGGCCTCCCCGCGCTGGAATTCCCGCGCCTGGCGGGGAGCCAGTTCGTCACCGACCCGCAGCGTATCGCCGTGGGCGGGCTGGTGGTACACCTCCTCATCGGCGTCCTTTTCGCGGTTATCTACCTGCGCGCCGGTCTGTGGCAGGTATTGCCGGGCACTGCCGCCGTGCGCGGGGTCATCTACGGCATCCTCATCTGGCTTTTCGCCATGCTTGTCATCATGCCCTTTCTCATCGGTAAGGGCTTCTTCATGCTGGATGCAGGGATCATAGCCCCCATCGGCGCGCTCGTGGTGCACCTGATTTATGGCTTCCTGGTCGGCGTCATCGTATCGCCGCCGCGGACGACCGTCACGCCGTTGTAAGCAAGGTTTCATCGCAACGATTTACGTTTTACGACTTACCCTCTCGTGTCTTCGTGATAAAAGGCTTCTCCCTATGTCGTATCTGCGAATGTTCAGGCGCAGCCTGGCGCGAGCCTTCCTTCTGTTGATTCCCGCGCTGGCCGTCGCGCCGCTCGCCTTCGCCACTCACATGTCCGGCGGCGACCCCGACATCGTCGCGCCCTTCGCCGCCGCTGGCATCCTCTTCATCGTCCTGGGCCTGATGCTGCGGCTTGATCTGCTTCACCTCGGCACGGTGCGCACGTCGCACCGCCTCGGCAACGTCGGTGTGGTGAGCGGCATCCTGGTCATCCTCGCGGGCGCGGTCGTCGCCGTGGTGCAAGAGATAAGCGGAGAGCCCGGCAGCGGCGAGCAGAGCACCTGGTTGCAGGCAGCCGGGCCGTTGATCCTCGTCGGCTTCCTCTCCAGCCTGGCAGCCGCGCTGGTCCTCTGGTGGGCAGCGCGCTCCGGCCAGTTTCAGGACTCCGAGGCGTTGGCTGCGCGCGTGCTCCGCTTTGAGGACGATGAGGGGAAGCGGTGACGACAATGCCACGCACCCAGGCCGCGTGGCCGTGGCGTCCGGCGCGCCGCCTGGTGCAGATCACCTTCGCCGCGCTCCTGGTTGCCGCACCGATCCTCGGCCTCTTTCGTATTGACCTGCCGGGCCGCTACATGGTCATCCTGGACCGCCCCGTCTGGCTCCAGGAATTCTATTTCCTCTTGCTCCTGTCGCTGATGTTCGTCTTCTTTTTCACCGCGGCGACGCTGGTGTTGGGACGGGTGTGGTGCGGCTGGCTCTGCCCACAGACGATCCTCTCCGAAGCGGCGAACCGGGCGGAAGGCTTCATCCAAAAGCAACGCGGCCCCACGCGGGCTCTAGGGATTGCCCTGGCCGCGCTGGCGCTCGTCGGCCTGGGGTTGGGGACCGGCTTCGTGACGCTGAGTTACCTGGTGAATCCCGGCGACCTGTGGGCGATGCTGAGCGAGGGGCGCTGGCCCACCGTCCTCTGGTTGGCGGGCGGCGTGACGGCTGCGGCCATCATCGCCGACATCGCGCTCCTGCGACACAAATTCTGCCAGGTCGCCTGCCCCTACGGGATGATGCAGGCCTTCCTCACCGACCAGAACACGCTCCGTATCCGTTTTCTCACCGAGCGTGCCAAAGATTGCATCAACTGCTACCGATGCTCCCTCGTCTGTCCGATGGCGTTGGAGCCGCGCAAGCAGCAGTTGCAGTTGGAGTGCATCAATTGTGCCGAGTGCGTCGTCGCCTGCGAGGAGGAGCTACGTCCGGCGGGGCTGGCGGGCTTGGTTGAGTTCTCCTTCGGCCAGCGCACGCCCTGGCGCAAACAAGAGCAGGCACGCTCTCGTCGCTTTCCCCTCTCCGGCAAGGCACTGGTCGCCTCTGCCGTCTTCGTGGCCTACACCGTCGCCTTTGTTTATCTCGTGCTGACGCGCGCGCCAGTGGCCTTGCGCGTGGCCGCGGAGCCGCAGCGGCAGGTAGAGGTCGTGGGTGGCCTGGTGCGCGCGGCTTACCGGGTGGAGGTGACGAACCGCACCACCGCGCCCGATGCCTACACGATTAGCGTGGTGGGCCTGCCGGAGGGGACGGCGCGGGCGATGCCCGCAGTGCTGGCGGTGGCGGCGGGGCAAGAGGCGCGGGCGACGGTGGAGGTAGCCCTGCCCCGTGCCGCGGTAGGCCAGGGACTGCACGCCTTCACGGTGCGCATCGCCAGCCTGAACCACGGGGGACAGGAGGCGGAGGAGGCCGCGAGTCTGTTTGTGCCGGGAGAGTATTAGAAGCCTGGCGGCTGGCTTCCACCATCCCCCGTCTTACTGGGAAGGAGGGCCGGGGGACTCGGACATCGCAGTTTTCAATGCCCGCCCTCTTGATAGACCTTGTAGAGCCGGGCGAAATGGCAGGCCGGATCGCGATAGTATTCGTCCGGCTCTACCTTCAGAGTGCGCGCCGGGCCACCAGTAGGCTTGCCATCCCGTAGTCGGGCAGCGAAACGGCGGACTGAATCCGCCGCGGGTTTCTCCGCCCCGTCGCGCCGCACCAGGCCTGCCGTTCGCTCCCAGGGAGCCTCGTCTAACGGCGGCTCCTCCCATTGCCCTTCCGTCGCATCGGCATAGGCCATGAGCCACGCGCCTGCCGTGCCTGACTGCCATGCGCCATCCAACACTTTCTCTACGTATTCCGTCTGTTCCGCCTCGCTCGCCAGGTAATACTCCATACTTGTCACGGGTTCTGTGAGGAATGTGCCCGGGTCGCCCGGCACCGGCACAGTACTGATGCCGAAGGAGCCGAGGAAGGGTACTTTGCCCGACAAGGCTCGCGCCAGCGCCAGGACGTAGAGGGGGAAATCGGCATCCAATGGGTCAGTGGCGACGGGCGACCAGGCGGGATAGGCGTGGACGGCAAGCGGGTCGCAGAATTCGGCGAGATGGTCCAGGCGCAGGGCAGACGGCCCGGCGAGGGAGTCTTGCCCCAGGCCCAACGTCAGGCGCGCGTCGGGGTCCAGTTCGCGCGTCAGCGTGGTCAGCGTCCCCAGCCATTCCTGGGCTGCACCCGCGCTGCGCGCCAGGCGCGCCCGCTCCGGCTCGTCGCCGAAATCCCAGCCCCAGATGGCGGGATGGCTCGCATAATAGCCGACAACCTCCCGCAGAAGCCGATGTTGGGCCTCCATCATGCCCCGGTGCTCGTAGAAATCTTTGACGCGATGGCCGCGCGCCTCCTTGCCATTGACCAGGAGACGCGGGGACACCTGCGGCGGCTCTCCCCCCTCCAAAGCCCAGGCAGGATAGCGGAGCGCGCCGGCCGCGTAGCCACTGAAGAGAATGGGAAGCGCATGCAGGCCCGCGTCCTCTGCCGCGCCCAGCACGATACCCAGGCAGTCCAACACGCGGTGGTTGAGCCGGCCGGCCTCCGGCTGGAACTCCTCCCACGGAAGATGAAAGCGCACCAGGCTCAGGCCGATGCTCCGGATGTGGGCGAAATCCTCTCGGACCTCGCCCGCGTCCAGGGCGCGCCACCAGGTCAGGCCCTGCCGCCGCGGCCAATAGGTGAGGCCCAGGAGGAAGGCGCCGGTCACGTTAGTGGCTCCTTAAACGATCTTATTGCATGAGAGTAGATCACCCCTCACCCTACCCTCTCCCCTCCGGGGAGAGGGAATTTACTCCCCTCTCCCTACGAATCCCTCGCGCCGATACCCACAAGCCCGCGAACACCACCACGCTCAACCCGCTGACAGCAGCCGCGAGCGTGCGCGCGGGTGTGTCGCCGAAGCGAATGGCGACGCGGTGCTCGCCCGCGGGCACGTCCAGCGTGATGAGGCCATAGGGTCCTTCGCGAGTAATGGGCACGGGCTGCCCATCTATCGTGGCGCGCCAGCCGGGATACCAGTAGGTGAGGAATTGCAGGCGCACCTCCGTCGCCGCGCGCACCAACACCTCGTCCGATTGGCCGCCGTGGCGCAGCGGCTCCACCGTCCCCGCGCCGGAGAGGATGACCGCCTTGCGCAGCGGCTCGCCCGCCTCGTATTGCGCCAGGAGCGGCGAATCGTGGGGCGGCTGCGCCCAGGCCGTAGAGCCGACCATGTCGGGGTAGGCGCGCTCAAAGTCAAAGATCGCCAGCACGCTCTCGTCGCGCGACGTGATGGGCGTGAGTTGGGGCTGCGTATAGGGGAAACTCGCCAGGACGACGACCAGCGCCAGCGCGCAGGCCGCGGGCGATAGCCGTGAACCTTCCTTATCGTCTGCCACCGCCGCGCCCGCCAGGGCCGCGGTGGTCAGCGTCGTCAGGGCCAGCATTCGCCAGGGGAACTGCACCAGGTTGCCGATGGGCACGAGTTGCCAGAGGAGGTTAGCCGCAGGCGTCATCAAGAAGAAGATGGCAAGGGTGCTGACAGCCAGGAAGGCGACGAGCCCGCGCCGGGCGACGTCCCCGCGCAGCGCCCGCGCCACAGCAAAGAGGCTCAAGATGACAGGAAGCGCGCCCAATTGCAGGCTCATGCCGTCGTTGGGGCCTTCCACGGCGAAGCCGAATCCCCACAGCGGAGAGAGGAATTGGTGTGGATAGACGAACTGGAGCGTGTAGAGATAGTGGCCGTGCACCCACTGCTCCTGCACGATGTTGTTGCGCTCCAGGAGGAGCGGCAGCCAGAAGATGGTGCTGATGCCGAGTCCCAGGGCGATGGCGAGGAGGGGAGGGATAACAGTCGTAAGAGTTAGATCTCCCCTCACCCAACCCTCTCCCCTCCAGGGAGAGGGTCTTGGCCGACTCCCCTCTCCCGCAAGTGGGAGAGGGGCAAGTCCCGTGGGCGCAGGTACTCCGTCCCCTTGCGGGATACTCGCCGTACGGGACGGGGGTGAGGGGTGAAGGTACTCCTGCAATCGCTCCCTGATAGAAATACTTACCCTTGTAAGAGGTGATGGGCCGGGGGTGAGAGGGGAACGCCGGATGAGCAAAAAGAGAATATAGAACCCCAGAAACGGGCTGAAGATGATGCCGGTGACGCTGTGGGTGAGGACGAGGAGGCCGTAGGCCAACCCGGCCAGGGCCAGCCGTCGCGCCCCACCCCGCTCCGCCAGTTCCCAGAAGGCCAGGAGCACCCAGGGGAACCAGACGAAAGCGACAAATTCGGCGAACGCGCTGCGCACATAGATGTCCACCAGGTGGTACGGTGCGTAGATATAGACGAGACCGGCGACCAGGCCTGCGCCCCGACCCCACCAGCGTTTCGCCAGGGTGTACATGGCGAGACCGGAAACGACGAAGGCCAGGATATACGTGACCTTGACCGCGGCGGTGAAGCCCGCGCCCAGGAGGTGAAAGAATTCGGCGATATAATAACTGAGAGGCGAATAGAAGGTCCACAGAGGATAGCCGTAGCCCATGGCGTGGTCGGGAACCCAGCGCGGCCACCACGCGCCGTCGCGTATCGCCTGGTCAAACTCCACCAACCAGAAGACGCTGTGGTGGGCATCGTGCGCGTTGAAGAAGTAGCCGGGTGAGAGGAGCGGCATCCAGGCGAAAAGGCTGAGGGCGAGAACCAAGAGAAGGGGTTTAATCATTCGTGCGCTGGATGTACGCGCCCAAGGCCCGCAACTTCTACGCAGGGCGAGAGCCAATCGGTAGTGTCGTGCGCCGAATGCGCTTTTGATCTACGACGGTGATAGAGTGTTGCAGTGCTCTTTCTGAGAAAACCTTCAACACACGCTCCAGCAGTTCCCGCATCTGCGCTTCGTTGTAGTTCCCACCGCGAAACAGGATAACAGATGGTTCCCCGGCATGGGTGAGCGCCAAGATGTGAGGAAAGTCCAGATCAGCGGTGACTACGGTATATCCTCCGCGTTGAGCATAATCCAGAATATCCGAATCTTGTGCCCGCGCCAAGCCGATTTCAGTAGCATGAACCGCATCATGACCCTGCGCCCTCAGCCAGGGCGCAAGGGCTGGCGACAGAGGCATATCAACCAGGAGCTTCACGGGCGAACTCCACCACCTCTTCTTCAGCGAGGGAGGCGGCGTAACGCAGAGCCTCTGTGATGTCTTCGGCTTCCAAGTAGGGGTACGCTTTTAAGATGGATTCTTCCGTCTCTCCGGAGGCTAGTAGCCCCAGTAGCCGAGAGACAGGAAAGCGCAGCCCCCTGATGCAGGGCTTTCCCCCAAAGACGTTAGGGTTGACCGTTATGCGGTTAAATGTCATCTTAACTCACTTCCTTCAAAGGCTTCTCACCGAAAGACCGCAGAGAACACAGAGATATTTTGTCTGGCCTCCGCGTTCTCAGCACTCTCTGCGGTGAGAAGCAGGACTAATCATTCGTGCGCTGGATGCACGCGCCGAGCGCCCGCAACTTCTCGTCTATGTGTTCGTAGCCGCGGTCAATCTGGCCGATGTTGCCGATGGTACTGCGGCCTTCGGCGCAAAGCGCGGCGATGAGGAGCGCCATCCCGGCACGGATGTCGGGGCTCTCCAGCCGCTCGCCGTGGAGCGCAGAAGGGCCGACGACGACCGCCCGGTGCGGGTCGCAGAGGATGATGCGCGCGCCCATCTGGATCAACTTGTCCACGAAGTAGAGCCTGCTCTCAAACATCTTCTCGTGGATGAGGATAGTGCCGCGTGCCTGCGTCGCCACTACCAGCGCGATGCTCATCATGTCTGCCGGGAAGGCGGGCCAGGGCGCGTCGTCTATCTTGGGGATGGCCCCGTGCACGTCCTCTATCACGCGCAGCTCCTGCTCGTCAGCCACCACCAGGTCGTTGCCCTCAAAGCGCATCTCCACGCCGAGGCGGCGGAAGACCAGGCGGATCATGCGCAGGTGGTCGGGCACGACGCCGCAGATGCGCATCTCGCCCCGCGTCACCGCGCCCAGGCCGACGTAACTGCCGACCTCAATGTAGTCCGGCGAGATGGTGAAGTCGCCCCCGTGCAGCCGCTCCACCCCTTCAATGGTCAACGTATTGGAGCCGATGCCGGTGATGTGCGCACCCAGGGCGTTGAGGAAATGGCACAACTCCTGAACGTGGGGCTCGGAAGCCGCGTTGCGGATGATGCTGGCGCCGCGCGCGCGAACTGCGCCCATGACGGCGTTCTCGGTGCCGGTGACGCTGGCCTCGTCCAAGAGAATGTCGTCGCCCCGCAGGACGTCCGCGCGCAGGCTGTACGCGCCGTTGACCGTGACGGAGGCTCCCAGCGCGCTCAAAGCGAGAAGGTGAGTATCCACCCGCCGCCGCCCGATGACGTCGCCCCCCGGCAAGGGCAGATCTATCTGCCCGACGCGGCCCAGCATGGGCCCCGCCAGGAGGATGGAACCACGGATACGGCTGCACAGGAGCGGGTCCAGTTGCTCCCCGCGTACCTCCTGCGCGTGGATCGTCAGTTGGTGTTCACCCGTCTCCTGCACGCTCACGCCCAGATCGGAGAGAAGACGCACCATGTCTTCCACGTCGCGGATGCGAGGGATGTTACGCAACACGACCGGCTGGTCGGTCAGCAATGACGCGGCCAGCAGGGGAAGCGCGGCATTTTTGTTGCCGCTGGGTGTCACCGTGCCCTGAATGGGGTGTCCGCCCTCAATAATGAACTTAGCCATATTCTTTCCTTGAAACTCGTTACCTATCCGCTAACCCGAAAGGCGATCACTGGCTCGCCTGCGCCAGTGCCGAGGGAGCGGGCAGCGCTTCCCTCCCGCTGCGCGATCTCCAACGTTTCCTCGCTGCTGACAATCGCCAGCAGCGAACCTGTCGGCACGGCAGCATAGTTGGGACTGAGGCCGTTGATGCGCTTCTGGCGAATCTCAAAGACCCACTTGCCCTCCGGCGGCAGCCACGCCGCCGGAATGTTGGTGATCAGGTTGCCGAAACGGTCCACGTAGATCACCTCGCCCGCGATGCTCCCGCCGGGCTGGCGAGCAGGCCGCGGCACATTTAAGACGACAGCATCGGTGATTTGGGTTCCCAACGCGCTCAAAGAGACGCCGTTCGCCAGGTGCGCGGCGACGGGGGCGAAGATGTCGCGCCCGTGAAAGGTGTGCGAGACCGTTGCAAGCCAGTAGCGCGGTTGGTCCAGGTGAACGATGGCGGGCGGCTTCCGGTAGAGCGTTTCCTGCAACAAGATGGGCGTGAACACGCCGTTGTCGGGGCCGATGAAGAGCGCGTTCGGTGTCTGGATGGCGAGGGGGCGGCGTGCGCCCCCCACGCCCGGGTCCACGACAACGACGTGGATTGTACCTGGCGGATAGTAGGGCGTGGCGGCTTTGAGGACGTAGGCCGCCTGGCGCACGTTCTGAGGTGGGATTTCGTGCGTCAGGTCCACCAGCGTCGCCTGGGGGCAAATGCCCAGGATGACGCCTTTCATGATCCCTACGTAGCCGTCGGACAGGCCGAAATCGGTCGTCAGGGTAATGATGGGCACGTTGCACCTCGCTGGTGCGATTGTACCCCAGGCGGTGGGTCTCGTCAAGCGAAATACAGAAGGCCGGTTCGCCGTTTCGGATACGGTAACCTCTATGATCGTGCAATTGCGGCGACGACGCAGGCGCGGTATAATCTCCTTATGATGAAGTCACATCCTTTCTGCGCACGGCCCGTTCGCTTAACCTGGACGGCCCGCCGGACTGGTCAATGAGCTTTCACGCCTGCCTGTCATGAAAACAACAGCCTACTTCACAGCCAGCGTCATGGCCCGCCGCCCATATCTGAAAGAGGATTGGATCGCGTATGTCCTCAATAATCCTGTCCGCACAGAAGTACAGGCCAATGGCCGCATCCGCCGTTGGGCCTATATCTCCGAAATCGGGAAGTATCTGCGAGTTGTCACCGAACCAGATGGGGAAACAGTGCATAATGCTTTTCTAGATCGCCGCTTCAAGCCCTGATAGTGTAGGAGACGTTACCATGATATTTCAATATCATTCTGACACAGACATGCTCTACATTCAACTATCCGATGGGGCCAGCACCGAATCCGAAGAGGTCGCGCCCGGTATCGTGCTGGATTACGACGAACGCAATCAGGTCGTCGGCATTGAGATTGAAGACGCCAGCAAGTCTATTGACCTGTCGCGGCTGGAAGTGCTGGCCCTGCCTCTGGTTAACCTGGTTATTAGCGAGAGAGTACCGGCGAGGGTGTGAGGCAGCCAGGGTGGCCGTAATGGGTAGCATTGCGCTCGCCTATCCAATTGAGGACGCACTATGTGTTATGCGATGTATATCGCCGCAGATAAGCCGCTCCCTTTGCTTGAGTGGGATGAGGCTCATCGTTCCTTCTACGTGAGAGAGATTGACGCCCGCGAACAAGGCGTCCGCGTGCAGTTCACTAAGCCCAACGTATATTACGCCGGTTCGCACATAAAGTGCGGGTGCGGATTTGTATCACTATCTTTGCACTTTTACATTTGAACATCAGGCCGCGAGCAGAGTCTGGACTTGGTGGGGTGTTACCCCGGTCTGGAATTGGCGTTGTAACCACGATAGCACACTCAGCACGTGGGTCTTCTGA
>JADYZS010000126.1 GCA_020853075.1 Anaerolineae bacterium
ATCGGGGGGGCGACCACCGCCGTAGAGCCGCGCACGGCGCGCCTGGTCGCCGAGGGAGTCCTGGCCGTGCTGCGGGGCGAGCATCCGCAGAACGTGGCGAACCCGGAAGTATGGGAGCGGGATGCCGTACACGCGCCAGGCCCCCACCCTGCCCTCCCCCGCGCAGCGGGGGAGGGTGGCCCGCCAGGGACGGGTGGGGGCCGGTTATAGACGTTTTGTGTCTTTGTGGTGAGACTAATGACGCGCAAAGGGTGTGCATGAAGCAAGCGAGCATCGGGGCGCGGTTGGTACAGGGGGGGCGAGATTACGTATTGGCCGTGCGGGCTTTCAGCCACAACGCGCGGATGTATCTCCTGGCCGCGACCTTCCTGAGCGTTGCGATGGCCGTCCACGCGGTACTCTACAACCTCTATCTCCTCACCCTGAAATACGACGAGATCATGGTCGGGCAGGTAAGCGCGGCGACGGCGTTGGGGGTAGCATTAGGCGGGCCCCCAGCCGGCCTCCTCTACGACGCCTGGGGTGGCAAGCGTACTTTCACCCTTGCCACCGCCGCCATCGCCCTCACGATGGCCCTCCGCTCGTTGGCCGTCACTCCTTTCTGGCTGCTGGCCTGGGCGTTTCTCAACGGGCTTGCCAGTGCGCTCTTCTTTGTGTCCATCTTCCCCTTTATCACCGGGCAGTCCTCGCCGCGCGAACGCAGCCACCTGTACAGCATGAACACGGTTGTCTGGGCGGGCTTCGGCATGGTCGGTAGCCTGCTGGGCGGCTACCTGCCAGGCTTCTTTGCTTTTGGGCAGGCATCGTCAGGTGCGCTCGCTCCCCAGCGAGCCAGCCTTCTCGTGGCAGCCGGTCTGGGGCTTCTGGCCGTATGGCCCCTCGCGTCGGTGCGGTTGGTGGCGCAGACCCCATCTCAGAAAGGCGCAACCGGCCAGGAGCGCGGGAACGGACGCGACTGGCCGGCCATCGGCAAGGGGGGCCTTGTCATGTTCGGGCTGGGCCTGATCACCGGCTTGACCTCCCCTTTTTACAACGTCTATTTTGCCCGCATCTTCCAGGCCGGGTCGGAGTTAGTCGGCAACCTCTTCACCCTCTCTCAGTTCATGATGTTGCTGGCATCCCTGATGTTGCCGTTTCTTGTGCACCGTTGGGGATTGGTGCAGGGGCCTATCCTGGTGGCGATGGCCGCCGCGCCGCTGACGCTGGCGATGGGGCTGCCTCTGCCGTTGGTGGTAGTGCCCGCTTTTCTTCTGAGCGTCGGCCTGGCTCGTCTGATGGACACGCCGTTACAGAACCTGCTCATGGAAGCGGTGCATCCGTCGGATCGCGGCACCATGTCCGGCGTGCGCCTGATCACCAACTATGGGGCCCAGGCTCTGGCGGGCTGGCTGGGCGGGCAGTTGATCGTCGGCTATGGCTATTTCTCGCTTTTCGCCGCCGCCGCGGCCATCACCCTGGCTGTCGCGCTCCTGGTCTGGACGCTCTTCCATAGCCGCGAGAGCACGCTGGAAACCGTCGCCGCCTCACGCAAGGCGGAGGGGTAGTATTTTTTTTCAGACCCCCACCCCAACCCTCCCCCCGTAAAATGAACGTGGGAGGGCCGCGAAGCGTCCCGCTCCGCGGGGCGAAAGGCTGGATGTCCTCCCCCGCTTCGCGGGGGAGGGTAGGGTGGGGGCTTTCAAACAAAAGGAGCACTTCATGATCACCGTACAACGCCTGGACACTCCTGACCAGGTAACCGAAAAAGCAACCGTAGCCCTGATTGACGGCTCCATCACCTGGACGTATGGCCTACAAGAGCAGGCGGAGTGGGGCTTCACGCTCCCTACGCCCGCGGGCGAGTCGCCCACCTTCTTTGTCATGCGCCAAGATGGCGTGCCGTACTACTACGTACACTTCCACGGCGTGGAATTCCGCTCAGCCAGCGCCAACGTGCAGGTCGGCTTCAGCCGCACCTGGTACGTCCTGCACGTCCTCGGCGTGCGCGACGTGATCAGCGGCGCGGCAGCCGGGAGCCTGCACCGTGATTACCGTCCTGGCGACATCGCCATCATTGACGATTTCATTGACCTGTCGCACCACCGGCCCCGTTCCATCCTGACCGAGATCTGGGAACGCCCGCCCTATATCGGCGCGACCTTCGCCGAGCCGACCTGTCCCGAACTGCGCGCCATCCTCATCTCGCTGGCGAACGAGCGTTTCCGCCGCGGCCACGTCCACGAGCGCGCCGTGCTGGTGGAGGAGGAAGGGCATCGTTTCAGCACGCCCGCAGAAGCCAGGATGCAGAAACTCATTGGCGGAGACCTGATCGCCCACCACCAGGCCAGCGAAGCGATCTATGCCCGCGAGTTAGGCATCCATTACACAGCCCTTAACTACGTCACCAATATCGCGGAAGGGCTGGAGCCAAACATGGCGTGGGTTCCGCCGGAGGAAGGCCGGGCGGCGGGCGCGCTCTGCGTGGAGATCATGTTGGAGGGGGTGGCGCGCGCGGCACGGCGCACAAGCACCTGCACCGCCTGCCCGCGCTCCGGCGACGACCCGGCGGGCATCGCGCTGGGGAGTGTGCTGATGAAGCCGGTGTATCACTAGATGCTCAATGCTGCCGACATTGCCGGTCAAGGAGAAGGAGAAAATGAAAACGCTCGTCGTTGGCGCAGGCGTTATCGGCACTATCTACGGTTGGGCTCTCTCCGATGCAGACATAGACGTTACCCATTTCGTGAGAAAGGGAAAGATAGAGAAGTACAAAGACGGCGTGACACTGGATGTTCTGGATGAGAGGAAGGGGCACAAGAAGAACAACTTCACCACGTACAGGTTAAGGTGCGTTGAGGAGGTCTCCCCTTCAGACAGTTACGAATTGATTATTGTGCCTACGAACTCTTATCAGGTAGAAGAGGTGCTGCGGACGCTTGTACCCTATTCTGGCAATGCCATTTTTCTTATATTCTCCCTCAACTGGGAGGGGACAGAGTGCATTGACCAACTCCTAACCAGAGATCGTTACCTGATGGGGTATCCAGATGGGGGCGGTACGATCCGCAATGGCGTCTATTGGACAAACCTGGGGGCCGAAGTGCATCTCGGTGAAGCGGATGGAAAACCGACCGAGAAACTGCAACGGGTGAAATCGCTTTTTGAGCGGGCCGACATGCGCCCCGATATCCAGGACAACATTCTGCACTGGCTATGGCTCCACAATGCGATGAGCATCGGCATCTGGGCGGGTTTCGCCAAATATCGGGAGATAAAGCCGTTCCTGAGAGATAGGGCCTTGCTGAAGGAATGCTACGACGCGACCCAAGAGGCAATAGAACTGTGCCGGTTACGAGGCATTGATCCGAAGAAATATCCCGAGGTCGGGAGTTTCAATTTCCCCTCCTGGCTTTTCATCATCGTGTTCAGGTTTCTTTATACCTATAACCAGAGTATGCAGCGTTTCACTGCCCATGCCGCGGATAGCCTGATGGAAGCAAAAGGAAACTACGAGGCCGTTATGCAGACGGCAGGTGAACTCAGTTTCGCCATGCCCCACATGAAAGAGGTGGGGCGGTATCTCCAGGGTGTAAAATAGATAGCGGATTACAGGTCACTATCTTTGCACTTTTACATTTGAACATCAGGCCGCGAGCAGAGTCTGGACTTGGTGGGGTGTTACCCCGGTCTGGAATTGGCGTTGTAACCACGATAGCACACTCAGCACGTGGGTCTTCTGA
>JADYZS010000127.1 GCA_020853075.1 Anaerolineae bacterium
GCAGTTCCGGCACTTCTGCCGCGTAGTATCCATCCCCATCGCGCTCAATAATGACATTAAGCTCACGCCGTCTCTTCACATTTACACCTCTGCGGATCAGTTTTTCACCACAGAGACACGGAGAAAAGCAATGTTACCTCTGTGCTCTCCGTGTCTCTGTGGTTAGTCTGAATCACTGCGTCACCTGCACAAACTGCCCGTCCTTCACCTGGAAGATGTAGATCTTCTGCGTCGTGAGGTCGCCCTTGGGGTCGTAGCGCACCTGGCCGACCAGCGTCTTGAAGTCCAGGTTACGGACGGCATCGGCTACCTTGCGTCCGTCCAACGAGTTGGCGCGGCGCGCGCCCTCGGCCATGACCGCCAGCGCGCTGTAGCCCGCGGCAGAGTAGGTACCGGGGTTGCGGTATTCTACCGCCTGGTATGCCTTCCACCAGGTATCGTCGGTGACCATCTTGGGGTCGGGGCTGATGGCGCTGACGTAAGCACCCTCGGCTGCCGGGCCCGATTCGTCTATAAAGGCGTAGAGAAAGCAGCCGTCGGAGCAGAAGAAGGGGACGTTCACCCCGGCCTTGCGCAACTCCGGCAAGAGGACGTAGCCTTCCGTCTCGTAGCCTGCCAGGAAGACCGCTTCAGGGTTGGCCGCCCTTATCTTCGCCACCGCCTCGGCCTGGGTGGGCGCGGCCTCTTTGATTTCAATCACAACAGCAGGCTCCAGGTTCAGCGCCTTGAGGGCAGCGAGCATCTGCTGGCGCAGGCCGCGGCCATAGTCGTTGTCCGCGTGGACGACGGCGATGCGCTTCGCCTTCAGCGTCTCCACCAGGAAGCGGGCAACAGCAGGAGCCTGGGCCGCGTCCGTCGCGTTCACCCGGAAGAAGTTGCGATAGCCATGCTCGGTGATGCTCACGTCGCTGGCGGTGGGCGTGATGACGACGATGGCGAGATCCTTATAGACTTCCATCGCCGCCGACGTCTGGCCGCTGTTGTAATGGCCCACGACGCCCAGCACCCGCTCGCCCTTAGAGATGGCCTCTTTGATTTGCTCTGCTACCGCCACGGCTACGTCGGAATCGGCCTCGTCGTCCACGCCGACCACTTTGATGCGGTAGCCCAGGAGCCCGCCCGCGCGGTTGATTTGGTCCGCAGCCAGGCGCGCCCCGCCGACAACCGTCTGCCCGCCCTCGGCCTGGAAGCCGGAGAGAGGCGCGGCCACGAAGACGGTGACGTCGCCTTTCGTGGGTCGCGACGGCCCACCGCAGGCGGCGACCAGAAGGGCTATGATTAGTAAGAGAAAGATACTACGGCGCATAGGTTTCCTCGTGTTCGCGAACGTAGGCCCTCACCTTCCCCCTTGCCCCCTCCCTCTCCCAAAATTGGGAGAGGGAGGGGGTAGGGGGTGGGTGAGGGCTGTGCTTTCATCGCTCCCGATGATACACCTCGTCCATCGCATTGACCACGTCCTGCAATTGAGACACCTGCTCGGCGATGTTCTGGCGCAGCGTCTGGGCGCGCGGGCTATCTACATCCTTCGCGCCGATCAATTGCAATTGGGAATAGACTGTGCCCATGGCCGAGAGAGATTGCTCCAGCAGATCGTCGGCCCGCTGCATAGTATTGTCCAGAGTATCCAGGCTGGCGAGTTGCTTCTGCTTGCTCTCAATCGTCGCCTGCAACTGCGCCCGCACCGCTGGGTCATCTTCTATTCTAAGCCGCGCGGTCAGGTTGGCGATGGACGGCTTCACCTCGTTCATGTCCTCGCGGATGAGGTCGTCGGCCAGGTAGGTATCAAGCCGCTGAGCCAGCCGAAAGATGGTCGCAATCCAGTCACCGATGCCGCGCGCTGTCTCGTGCATGTGGGTACGCAGCGGCCCCTCGCGCGCGCCCTGCACAGTAGCTTCTATGCGCCGCTGGTATTCCAGTGCCCGTTCCACCTTCTCGCGCACCCCCTTGTTGCGAATGGCGCGCGGGTTGAACTCCTCGCGGAAGAGCGCGCTCACCACCCGCTCGTTGGTCGCCGCGTCGGTCAGGCTGGTCACGACGATGAGGATCTCCGCCGCCGCGCCCAGGGCCAGCCAGCCCCACACAGGCCAGAAGGCGAAGGGCCGGGGGATGAAAAAGGAGAGAAGGATGACGCCCGCGACGACGATGGCGCTCTCCGGACGGAAGAGCGCGTTCTCAATGATAGCCCCGCGGGCTCGGCGTTCAATGTTTGCCCGGATGGATGTCTCAGGCATGGGTAGCCTGCCTTGTTATTCCTGTCATGCTCAAGCCTAATCGGAAGCGACTACTCCGCGAACATCTCCGCGAGAACAGTAAGGACCGACTTCTGTACTGATGTGCTCACGCGTCCAAGACGCTTCACGAGTCTTGCTTTATCAACAGTCCGTAGTTGATCCAGGACGATCTGACCATCTTTGCCTTGAAACGAACAAGACACGCGCGTGGGGTAGGCCCGGCCCTGCGTCGTCATCGGCGCAACAATCACGGTCGCGATGTGCCGGTTCATCTCGTCGGGTGATACGACAACGCACGGACGAGTCTTTTGTATCTCGCTTCCTAAAGTTGGATCCAGGCTTACCAGAAAGACGTCAAAACGCTTGACTACCATTCCCACTCGTTCGCGTCCCACTCGGTGAGTGTTGTTTCGGCGAGGAGCAAACGGTCATCGCCACGTTCTGCCATCGTGCGGAATTGCTCATCCCAACCGGAACGCGGGCGCGAAGCACGGCGGATCAGCAGTTGATCGTGCTCTACCGAGATTTCCACCTCCGTGCCCAACCCGACCTGATCCAGCAACAATTTAGGGATGCGGATCCCCCGCGAATTGCCGATTTTGATAACCTTCGTTTTGACACTATTCATCGTAATCACTCTGCGCGGAGGCGTAATTACATTGTACATACAGACGGTGAATAAGTCAATTCTCTTTCCGCATCCATAAGAGATACATAGTCCCCTGCTCGCTGCCCTTGCCACTGCTAAGGGGCACGAGGGTCAGGGTTGCTACCGGCTCATCTACCTGGTAAGGCTCGCTCTGGCCGCCCCGCTCCTTCTGCCCGTCGCGCAGGGTATAGGCCGGGAAGCCCTCAGCGGGGCCGAAGCGGAGAGCAGCACCAGCGACCTGGAAAGTCGCGAGAACCCGCCGCTTGCCGCCCAGGTCGCCCGCCAGGCTTCCTAGCCCTTGCCGGTCTATCTCTTCCAAGGCTGCGATCACCGGGACGTAGGCCGCGGGATCGGGCGCATCTGCCAGTGGATACGCGCGCAGGCTGTTGCCTCCCTGGGACACGGGCAGGTAATCGGCGATGGCCGCCGTCCACTCTCCCTTGCGGGTGCGTACGACGAACGGCAGATAGAAGTGTTCCAGTTGGCCGTCCGCGCCCCACACGATTTGGAAGTGGTTGGTCAGTGCATCTTTCGCATTGAACTCGCCATAGGCGGCAATGTCCTGCCACGCCTCTGCCAGACGCAGTTGCCGGACGTCGCTCTCCAGCCGCGGCGCGGGATGCTGCACCAACGCCGCGCAGCCGGAGAGAAACAGGACGGCGACCAGCGAGGCGGCGGCGCGTGTCCGATAGCCGAGCAATGTCCTCCTACAAACCTCTCTTCTCCCCCTGCACCCCGTACGGTGAGTATAGCATCCCCGACGGAGGGGACACCCACGGGGCTTCCCCCTCCTCTCCCCTGACAGGGGTGGGTATTTCCGTGAGTGGCCTATTGCGAGAGTTTGATCGCCCCTCACCCTACCCTCTCCCCGGAGGGGAGAGGATTTTGGCCGACTCCCCTCTCCCGCAAGCGGGAGAGGGGCCGGGGGTGAGGGGTAAAGGTACTCCTACGGTCGGCTCCCTGATGGCAATACCTACCCTTGTCAGCCTCCTCATCCCCGCCAGGGGAGAGGAGGGGGGCAGGGAGTGGAGAGAGGTCACACCCCACACTTAGTACAGCGTTGCATAGATCCGATCCGAGTTCTGCTATAGGATGTGGACGGTACATACTAAATGTCGCGTAATCCTGGGGTCAAGATGACTACAGCTTGTATATGCAGTGCCTGTGCAACTCGCAC
>JADYZS010000128.1 GCA_020853075.1 Anaerolineae bacterium
CAGCCTATCCAACAAGGCCATCTTCTTCTCATCGTTCATCCATTCCTGGATCCGCTGGTTCTTTTCACCCCGCGAATTGGGCGGAATCGGCTGATCCTTGCGGTATTTGCCCGTGAGGAAGCCGCCTGCCAGCGGGCTATACGGGATGACACCGAGTCCCTGGTCTTGACAGAGGGGCATCAATTCCCGCTCAAATTCCGCGCGGCGGATGAGATTGTAGTGGGGCTGTAGGCAATCGTAGCGGGCGAGACCGTGCTTGTCGCTGACCCAGAGGGCTTTGCACAGCTTCCAGGCCGGATAGTTGGAGCAGCCGATGTAGCGCACCTTTCCCTGGTGCACCAGATCATCCAGCGCGCGCAGCGTCTCGTCCAACGGCGTCGTATCGTCGGGCGAGTGGGTTTGGTACAGGTCTATGTAATCAGTTTGCAGGCGGCGCAGGCTGGCTTCTACCGCGTGCATGATGTGGACGCGCGAGAGGCCCTGGTCGTTGGGGCCTTCGCCCATGCTCCCCCGCACCTTCGTGGCGATAACCAACTGGCCGCGCGGCTGGTTCTTCAACCAACGTCCGATGATCTCCTCCGACGAGCCAACGTGCGCGACCCAACCGGAGTAGATGTCCGCTGTGTCAATGAAGTTGATTCCCCCGGAAAACGCGGCCGACAGGATGCGGTGCGAGGTCTCCTCATCAACGGGCGCACTGAAGACCCCGGTGCCCAGGCACAATTCCGACACTTTGAGCCCCGTGCGTCCTAACCGGCGATATTCCATGACCTATCCTCCTGACGTTGGACTGATTGACTTCATAGCATTGTAGTGTATACTGGAGTTGCGCGCAAACGCGCTGACCGAAAGGAGAAGAACCATGCCCATCTATCAAACTGTTCGCTTTCAGGTGCGCCCGGAGTCGCTGACAAAATGCCAGACGGCGATCCGGGAGTTCGTTCGCTATGTCAGGGATAACGAAGGGAACACGCTCCTATACATCGCCCTGCAAGAGAAAGACGACCCGACCAGGTTCCTGCACTATTTTGTCTTTCAGGATGAAGAGGCGCGCGAACGCCACCAGGACTCCGATGCGGTCACGCGCTTCACATCTATCCTCTATCCTGAGACCCTCGCGCCCGTGGAGTTCACCGAATACAAGGTCGTCGCTTCCACGTGAAAGGATAACCACGGAGACACAGAGTATCCATCCAGGCCCCCTCCCCCGCGTGCGGGCCGCTTCGCGGCCTGCCCTCCCCCGCGCAGCGGGGGAGGGTTAGGGTGGGGGCCACTGACAGAAGTGTCTCCGTGATTCAGTCTGAGGAGATAAAATGCCGGTTCAGGAAGAGGCGCGGGAGAAGGCGTTGCGCGTGCACCAGCGGCTGCTGGCTGAGTATGGCGAGCCGGTCTGGCGGTCTCACAACGAGCCGCTGGACGAACTGGTGCAGACCATTCTTTCACAAAACACCTCCGACGTGAACAGCGGACGCGCCTACGCGCAACTACGGGCGCGCTATCCGACCTGGGAAGCGGTGCTGGACGCGGACACGGCAGCCCTGGCCGCGGCCATCCGTCCGGGCGGCCTGGGCCAGATGAAAGCGCCCCGCATCCAAAAGGCACTGCGGCGCATCCAGGAAGCGCGGGGCGAATTAACCCTCAATTTCCTGGCGGAGATGGAGCCGGAGGCAGCGCGCCGCTGGCTACTTTCTCTGGACGGCGTCGGGCCGAAGACCGCGGCTATCGTTCTTCTCTTCGCGCTGGGGTGGCCCGCCTTCCCGGTGGATACCCACGTCCACCGCGTAACGCGACGGCTGGGCCTCGCGCCCCAAGAGGCTTCGCCGGAGCAGGTGCAAGACCTGATGGAAGCGACTTTGCCGCCCGAAGCCTTCTACGCTTTCCATCTCAACCTGATCGCCCACGGGCGGCAGGTCTGCAAAGCGTTAAAGCCCCTCTGTGCCCTCTGCATCCTCCGGGCCGATTGCGACTGGTATCGCACTATTGCACCCGCATGAAGACGGTTGCGCCGTTGTCATATTTCACCAGGAAGTGCGGGCGCTCTACGCCATACCAAAAATCCTGATGCTGCTGGCCGATGGTCATGCGCAGATGCCAGGTCTCCACAGGGCCCTTGGGCATTTCCACCGTCTCTTGGCCCATCACTTTGAGGCCGATCTTAGTCTGTGTGGCGTTGGCGGCCACCACGTTGGTGAAGGTTCCTTCCCAACCCTCGGCCCACGGGATTCCTCTGAAGACCATCAGCGCGCTGTCGTTATCCAAGGAGTCGGCGGGTACGTTGATGGTGGCCGCCTTGTCGCCCTCTTTCGTCTTGGCTTTGACCGTCATCTTGCCGTCGCTATAGGTTGTGACGAGGCTGAAATCGTTGGCCGTACCGATGATTTCTCGCGTGCCGCTCAGCGGCCTCAGGTTGTCGGCCCGTACCCGCATAACGATCTTATCGTCCATGATGCCGAGGGTGAAACGCTGATCCAGCACGTAGGCATTGCCCTCGCGCCGGATGTCAATGGTCGCGCTTCCTACTTCCTTGCCGTCGGCGGCACGCGTGATGACGTATTCGTTATGCTCAGGGTCGTTGCCCCACGGCGCCTTTAGAGTGAGCCCGGTCGCCGGTTTGCTGCACGCGGCCAGAAGAATGGTTACTGTGAGGAGTAATGACCATCGCTTCATGTGATGTTTGGTCTCCTTTCGTCAGAATGTTTGAGCTTACAGCGAAGTTTGCCCCTCTCCCGCCTGCGGGAGAGGGGCAGGGGTGAGGGCAGCTGGCTATGGTACCCTTTTATCCACCATCCACCTTGTCACCACCACAGCCACGAGGAGCGCCACGTACCCCACGGCCACCATTGCCGCCAGCCACCATGCCGCCGCGTTCTGCAATAACTGCGCTACCTGGGGATAGAACTGCGCCAGGATGATGATCCCGTCCACCAGGTGGTGGTAAAGCATGGCGGCTACAAACCATAAGACCAGACCCCAGCGTGGTCGGAACAGACCACTGCGGAAGGCCGTCCATACGCCTAGCCCGACGAACCCGCCCATGACAGCATGAATCTGAATGGCCCAGATGCGCTCATAGACGTAAGCGAAGCCGACCAGGAAGGGCGTGAAGAGGTTGATGCCGAAGATGGGGTTGAGCGCCGGGTTCACGATGAGGATGGCGAGCATCACCGCCTCGCCCACGCCATAGGCCAACCCCGCCCAGAACCCCAGCGCGGCCAGGGCCTCAGGCCGCGCCAGCAGCGCCGGATACCGCCTTGCCAGGAACCAGGCCGCCAGGAGAACGGCGACGAGTTTCGCCATCTGCTCCCAGAACTCGTTATCCACCTGGGCGAGCATCTGGCCCATGAGGCTGGGGTTCGCCATGAGCAAGGCCACTTCCAGGTGCTTGCGCAGAAGGAAAGGCGGATGCAACAGGAGGGCGATGACGTAAAGCGCGAGCCAGGCCCACGGCGGCAGCGCGCGCAGGCCGCCCACGCGCCGCAGCACGAGCCAAGCCACCAGCGGCAGGCCTGCTACGCAGATGAGAATTAACCCCAGGACCGCTTCGGTCTTCATCGTCTATAATCCTGAAAACACTTTACCGCAGAGGGCGCGAAGAACGCTGAGATAAAATGTTCATCTCTGCGCTCCCTGCGTGCTCTGCGGTGCATCGCGCCCCCTCTTGTGCACATTAAGGATGAAGACATGGTCTCTGGTTACAATTCCTGGCCGCGGAAACTGAGCCAGGAGACGGCCAGGCAGAGGACTATCAAGGCCAGCCCGCCCCACACCGCCGGCCACGCCGTCTGCACCAGGCCGCGGCTCAACGCTGCCGCCCATCCCACCAGTTCCCCTGGCATCACCTTCCCTATCCTGGGCAGCGCGCCCAGTATGCCCGTCGCCATCCAGAGGCCGAAGGCAAGGCCACCCGCGGCGAGTTGGCTGCGTAAAAGCGTGCTTCCCAGGAAGGTGAGCGCCAGGATGACAAGAAGGTACTCTGCCAGAAGGAGGTTGGCTTGCAGGAAGAGCCACGCATCCAACGACCCGAAGAGCAGTACCGTGTAGAGGTAGCAGAAGGCGGCGCTCACGACGAGGGAACCTGCGAGAAGGGCCGCCAGGCTTGCGAACTTCGCGGCCAGGAATGCGCCACGCCCTACCGGCTTGCTGAGGGTGAGAACCGCCGTCCCGCGCTCCCGCTCGCGCGCCACCACGCCCATCGCCACCAGGATGAGAACCAGCGTGCAGAGCTGGGTCAGATTCTTCAGGTATTGGTCTAGCGCATCCACCGTGGTCGGCGGCGGGATCTGGATGACAACGCCCGGCTGGCTGGTTCCCACCATTTTGAGGAGTTCCGGTGTCAGTTTCGCCATCGCCGGCGAAAGGAGGCCGAACAACAGAAATACCAGACCCATCGCCAACATTTTGTAGGTGCGCCACAGTTCCAACAGTTCTTTGCGCAGCAAGACTCCGAATCGCATATCGCCTCCCTGTCGCGAAGACACGCAAAGGCGTCACCGCCGGTCGGAAAGCCCGCTCCGCGGGCTTCACACGCGTAGCCGTCGGATTTATCCGATGGCGGGCTCGTCTATCCCTGCGGCCTGACCAGCCGCACGAAGACGTCCTCCAGGCTGGGGAGTTTGAGTTCGTATCGCCGCAGGGTCAGGCCATTGGCTACCACCGCGCGGGGGAGCTCCTCTTTTGCCGCCGTCAGGTCACTCGCCACCACCCGCAAGGTATCGCCTTGCGCCGTTGCCTGAGCCAACCAACTCTCGCCCGCGATCTTCGCGCGCAACATCTCCGCCGCACCTGTGCCTTCCAACTCCATCTCAAAGACAGGGGTCGCGTACTTCTCGCGCAGTTCTGCTTGCCCCGCCTCGGTCACCAATCGCCCGTGATCCAGAATCGCCACGCGGTCGCAGACCCGCTCCACGTCGGCCAGGATGTGGGTGGACATAAAGACCGTCGCCTCGCGGCGCAGCCTATCTAAGAGGCTCAGCGCCTCGCGCCGCCCCATGGGGTCTAGCGCCGACACTGGCTCGTCCAGCAACAACACTGGCGGACGATTGATGAGCGACTGGGCGAGGCCGAGGCGTTGGCGCATCCCCCGCGAGTAGCCGCCCACGCGTCGCCTGGCCGCCTCTTTGAGATCCACCACCTCCAGCAACTCTTCCACGCGCGCGGCCAGGGCGCGCCCGCCCAGGCCGAACAACTGGCCGGAGAAGGTGAGAAACTCCCGCCCGCTCATCCAACCGTACATCGTCGGCTCCTCCGGCAGATAGCCGTAGCGGGCGCGGGCCATGCCGTCTCCCGCCGTCACCTCTGCCCCTGCGAGCCAGGCACGGCCCGCCGTCGGGCGCGTCAGCCCGCTGAGGAGCTTGATCGTGGTCGTCTTGCCCGCGCCATTAGGCCCCAGAAAGCCGAAAACGATGCCTGCGGGGACGGTGAGATCCAGGCTATCCAGCGCGGTGACGGAGTTGTACCGTTTCGTCAGTTTCTCGCAGCGGATCGCTTCCACTTTGGGCCCCTATTCCTCGCGTCCGGCGACGAAATAGACGATGGGCCCGATGAAGTTGATGAGAACGATGACCGCGACCCAGATCCATTTGTTGTGCCCTCTCACCTGTTCTGCGGGTCGGCGCGACAGATCTGCCAGGGCCGCGGCCAGCAAGGCCAGCTCAATAACCACAATCGGGATGAGCACGGGTAAGAGTGTGCGGATAGTAGTTGTTTCAGACATGGCTAGATCCTTTCACTTCCAGCGCGTCAGGATCGTCTCCCGCTGGAAGAGGGCAACGCCGGCATAGACCAGGCCGACGTCCAATAGTGCTACGATGGCCGAGGTGAGCAAAAAGGTCGTGGTGTTCAGCAAGATGAACCCGGCCATCGTCCCCAGGAAGAAAGCCATCAGCGGGAAGACCACCAGCGCGCCCAATTGCTCCGCGGCCCGTGGGTCGGTGGAGCGGCTGCTGATGATGATGCCCACGCTTACTGCCATGATCGTCAGCAGGGGAACCAGGAGCAGCATCGCGATCAGCCACATGGGATTCACGAAGGTGTTGAAGACCCGGTCGCTGACGGAGAAGAGGCGGGCAAAGATCAGGAAGACAACGTAGCAGAACCAGGTGATGACGATGGCCGGCGCGGAGGCGGCGATACTCTTGCCGAGCAACAATTGCGTCGTCGTGATCGGCGTCGCCAGGAGCGGTTCCAACGAGTGCTCTACCTTCTCCCCCACGATACTGTAGGCAGCGATGGTCACTGGCACAGCGAGCGGCATCATCAAGAAGAGGATCAGCATCGTACTCGCCATGGCAGACTGCATCGTCTCGGCGGGAGACATCCCGCCAAAGATCGGGTTAGCTAACAGGCGGCCCATCTCCTCCATGTCCTGTTGGTTGACAGGGGCCTTCCCCATGAAGTACAGGAGCGCTACCGGCAGGGCGGTCATCAAAAGCGGGAGAAGAATCAGCAGGTAGAGGACCAACTTGTTGTGCACCATGTCGGTCCATTCTTTACCGATGATCGTGTGAATCTGCTTCATTGGACGCCTCCACGTTGCGCGGAGCCACCGTTCACCAGGCTCAGATAGACGTCTTCCAACGAATGTTTCACCTCGGCTACGTATTGCACGTCGGCCCCCGCTTCTACCAGACGGCGAACGATGAGCGGGGTTTGCGCCTCCGGGTCGGTCAGTTGGATCTGCATCTCGCTATCCTGTGCCGAGAGGGACTGGACGAAATCCAGCCCCCGCACGGCTTGCTCAAACGCGGGGTTCGCCGTCCGCAGCCGCACCGCAACCTGGCGCCCAAAGAGTTGCCGGCGCAGCGCGTCGGGCGTATCCACCGCGATGAGCCGCTGGCGGAAGACCGCGATACGGTCACAAAGACGCTCCGCTTCGTCCAGATTGTGGGTGCAGAGGAAAATGGTGCGCCCTTCGCCCCGGAGCGTCTCAATGAAGTCGCGCACCGTCTTGGCGGCAGAAGGGTCTAGGGCAGCCGTCGGCTCATCCAGGAAGAGAACGGGCGGCTCGTGCAAGAGGGCGCGGGCAATCGCCAGTTTCTGGCGCATCCCTTTGGAGAAAGTCCCCGCGTTATCGTTCCGGCGGTCCCACAGTTCCAGCAGTCGCAGGTAGCGCTCTACCTGACCGGCAACGTCCTTTACGCCGTAGAGTTTCGCGTAGATTTCCAGGTTCAGCCGCGCGCTCAGTCGCTCGTAGAGACCGGGCGTTTCCGTCAGGATGCCGACCTCGCGGCGAATCTGCATGTCGTCCACACCCACCTTGTGGCCGTTCACCCGCGCCTCACCGCTGCTGGGCGCGATGAGGCAGGCGAGCATGCGCACCGTCGTCGTCTTGCCCGCGCCGTTGGGCCCCAGGAAGCCGAAAACCTCGCCGTGCAGGATCGCGAGATTCACTCCATCCACCGCCAGGTTATTCCCGAAGCGTTTGGTCAGGTTGCGCATTTCCAGGGCGAATTCGGCCATCAGGGCACCTCCACTTCTTTGCAGCACTTCTACTCCTCTTTATACCAGACAATCTCCCCGGATGCACCAGGCATCTGGGGAGATTAGGAACTGGTCAGGTAGCCGGTTCATGCCCTGGTCGGATGACCAGGTAGCATCCATTAGGGCGGTCCCTTTTCTTTAGAAAAAATAAACCATTTGCTCAACGACGGTATCGTTCACGGAACATCCACGTCTTGACGACGATAGCGGCTATCCACCTCTATCATCTTTGCGACCTTGCGGGTAGAGCCGCCGCCAGCGAACTCCGCCGGGAGCCACGCCTCCACCACCTTCTTGGCCGCCTCCGGTCCGATCACCCGCGCGCCCATGGTCAGCACCTGCGCGTCGTTGCTCTTCCTTGCCCGTTCTGCCGAATAGACGTCGTGGCACAAGGCCGCCCGCACCCCCGGCACCTTGTTGGCCGTGATGCACATCCCGATCCCCGTCCCGCAGATCAGGATGCCCCGTTCCACTTCTTCACAGGCTACTGCCTCTGCCACCTGCACGGCGATGTCGGGGTAGTCCACCGGGTCGGGCGTGAAGACCCCGTAATCCGCCACTTCTACCGGCACTGCCGTCTGTTGCTTCAGGTACTGGACGATGATGTTTTTCAGATCCAACCCCGCCTCGTCGCAGCCGATGGCTAACTTCACGTTCCTCTCCCTCTCGGCCCGCACCTCATGTCTGCTGGGCCGATACTGTCTCTGCGGCGACCCGCAGGATGATGGATACCGAGGTGGCTCCGGCATCCTGGTGGCCCAGGGTGCGTTCCCCCAATCGGCTCGCCCGCCCCATCTTCGCCACCATCTCCTTCGTCGCTGCGGCTCCCTGGGCAGAGGCTGCTGCGGCGGCGCGGAGCACATCCCTTATGGTGGCTCCCTCGGTTGCCGCCCGCTGCGCCGCCTCTACAGCCGGATGTAAGGCGTCTAACATCGTCTTATCGCCCGGTTGCGCCTTCCCTCGCTGCACGATCCCCTCTTCGGCAGCCCTGAGCATCTGGGCCAGATCAGAAGAGGTGAGGGACTCCTTCCCTGCCGCCACCTTCCCCGCCCGCAGGAAAGCCGTGCCGAAGAGAGGTCCCATCGCCCCTCCCACCTCGGAGATGAGGGTCATCCCCACGGCCTGGAGCACTTCGCTCAAAGGGGCGTTTCCCAGTCCGTCCAACCGGAGGGCCACCGCATGGAAACTCTTCGCCATGCTGATGCCGTGATCGCCATCCCCCAGGGCCGCATCCAACTCGCACAGGTAGTCCTTGTTCCTCTCCACCTCCTCGCAGATGGCCCGCAGCACCCGGAGGGCCTTCCCGGTAACATGATCCGTCATCTCTCCCTCCTACGTCTGCACCAGGTAAGGTGTGTCCGCCGGGGCTGCTATCAACTCCTTCAACTCCTGATCTATCTTCAGGAGGGTGATGGAAAACCCGGCCATCTCTAACGCGGTGAAGAACTCGCCCACGAAGGCGCGCCCGATGCGGATCCCGCGCCCGGCCAGGCCCTGTTGTAGCCGCCGCTGCGCGATGTACAGTTCTAACAAGGGCGTCGCCCCCAATCCGTTGATGAGGGTGAGCACCTCGTCGCCCGCCCGGTAGGGAAGGTCGTTCACTACCTTCTCCGCCAGCATGTCCACGATCTCATCCACCGGCCGCAAAGCCTCCCGCGCCACCCCCGGCTCGCCGTGGTGGCCGACCCCCACCTCCATCTCGTTCTCCGCCAGGACGAAGGTTGGCTTCCCCGCCGCCGGCACGGTGCAAGGCGCGATGGCAACCCCCATGGTGCGGGCGTTGGCGTTCACCTTCTCGGCGATGCGCTTCACTTCCGAAAGGGGCTCACCCCGTTCGGCCATGGCCCCACAGCACTTCCAGATGAGGAACTCCCCTGAGACGCCCCGTCGCTTGTGGGGTTCGTCCTGGAAGCCCGCCCCCACATCGTCGGTGGCGATGGCCTGCTGCACCTCAATCCCTTCTTCTTGGGCCAGTTCTGCGGCCATGTCAAAGTTCATGACGTCACCAGCATAGTTGCCCAGGAGAAGGAGCACCCCCTTGCCGCCGTGGGCGGCCCGGACACATTCCAACACCGCCGGGACGGGGGGTGAGGTGAAGATCTCGCCTGCGGCCACGGCATCCAGCATCCCTTTCCCGATGTAGCCGATGAAGGATGGTTTGTGGCCGGAGCCGCCGCCAGTGACGACGGCCACCTTCCCCTTGACCGGCGCGTCGGCCCGCACGATGGCCCGTGGATGGCCGGCGGCCCGCCGCGCGTACCGGGCGTTCACCGCCAGGAAGCCCTCCAGCATCTCGTCCACTACTCGCATGGGATCGTTGATGAACTTTTTCATGATGGGCCTCCCTTCAGACGGTCGCCGCGATGGCCCGCAGGTTTCGCAACCCCTCCACCGCCAGCGCCTCGCCCGACTCGGCGAACCTCCGCCAGATGGCGCAGAGGCGATTCAGTTCCTCAAAACTGGGGTCAAAGGATTCAATGACCAATGGCCCTTCGTAGCCGATCTTCTTGACGGCAGTAAAGAACTCCTTCCACGGCACCAGCCCCGTGCCGGGGATGCCCCGGTTGTTCTCGCAGACGTGGACGTAGCCCAGGTACTCCTTGCCGCAGGTCTCCACCGCCTCGGTGTAGGAGGTCTCCTCCCGGATCATGTGGAAGGTATCCAGGTGTACCTTTACGTTGCCGGTGCCCACGTCCCGGCAGTAGCGCACGGCATCGGCAGCGATGTTGAGGAAATGGGTCTCAAAGCGGTTGACCGGTTCCACGGCGATGGTCAGGTCGCTACGGTTCTTGGCATACTGCGCCACCTCCCGCATGGCCGCCACCGACCATTCCCATTCCTGCTCGGTGCGGGGCCGGCCGGGGAGATAGCCCCAGGCGGCGTAGTTGACGCCACCGAGGATCCTGGCACCGAGGGTCAGGTTGATGTCCACCAGGGTTTGCAGGGAGCGGACGCCTGCCGCGCGCACCTTCGGATCGGGGTCAATGATGTTGGTGCTCCGATTTAAGGTGGTGGTGGTGACCAACCCCAGGCCGAGGGCGTCGTTCTTTGCCCTCACCTTCTGGGTGGGGAAGGTCTCCGGGTGAGCGATGGCGATGTCCAGCGTCTGGAAGCCCAGGGCCTTGGCCTTGTCCAGGATCCAGAGGTCCTTCTCGCCGAAGTTCTCCGACCAGATGAACGAGTCCACACCAAATTTGAACATGATACCCTCCTAACGATGGTCTTGCTTGCTGGGGCGGCTTAGCCGCCGCAAGTTGCTGCGCCCGCTAGCCAGACGGATGCGCGGTGATGAGAGCCCGATAAGCATCCGCCGCGCCAGTGCGCACCCGCGCTAACGTCCCGTCAAACCTCTCTTCAATCAGGTAGAGCCCGTTGTTCCAGCCTCCGCGACGGATGGACTCGGCCACGGTTCTGGCGGTGTCCCGGTAGTCCCATTGAATTGTCTCAAAGAGCGGCCACCAATTCATCCCGACGATGGGCAGACCCTCGGCCCTTAGGCCCGCGATCACCCCATAAGCCGCGCGCATCCAGGCTGCCTTCTGTTCATCGGTGTAGCCAGTGCTGGTCTCGCTGAGATAAACCGGACGCTGGAAAAACGTTGCTGTTCGCCGCAGGCGGGCACCCAGATCCCGCGCTCCCTTCGCGATAGCCTCCTCGGCGGTGACGCCTTCTTGGTCAAAACAGTTGGGGTAGAAATTATGGCCGACGATATCGGGCGATTGCTCATTCACCATAAACCACACCAGTTGCTCCTCCGTGGCCCCGGCGCGGGCGAGGGCTTTTCTGAAGGGGCTTTCTAGCTTCACTTTACCACAAACCAGGCAAGAAGGGAAAGTTTGTACCTGGTAGGTAAAGTCATCGCTTGCCCCTTCGGGCACGACCAGGTTCAGTTTCTCTCGCACCTCTGCGGGTGGCGGGCTAGCCAGACACTCTGCCGAGATCAAAACCGCGTCCGCCACCTCCGCCCGCAGCGCTTGCGAAGTCAAGACCATCCCTGTGGCTATGTTGAGTCCCACCTTGATCCAGCCGTCAATGCCTACCAGGTAGGGCGGCCAGTACGCCTGGTAGCCGCCGAAGAAGGCACTGATCTGAGGTTCGTTATGCGGCGTGTAGTGGTTGACCAAGCCCTTGAACTGGCGAGCGAAGGCCGCGGCGTATTCGGCGATGCGTTGCGGGAAGGCATGGTTGAGGACGCTGTTCTCCATCCACAGGGGCGTGCCGTAGTGGATCAGGTCCACCACCGGGATGATCCCCAGACGCTGCACCATGTATTCCAGCGGTTGTGCGATCCAACACCAGTCGTACACGCCCGGCTTGGGGTTGGCCTTGTACCACGGCACGCTGTAGCGCAGGACCTTAACACCGAGGTCGGCGACCCTGTCAAGGTCCTCGCGCCACGTGATGTAGTGCTGCATTTGCAGATAAACGTCCAGGAGCCGCTTGGGGGGCCGGTTCTTCTCGTTGTGCTCGGCCATCCAGCAGTTTTCAATGCCGATACCCCAGTAGAAAGGTGAAATCATCATGCACTTTTCTCCCGAGCGATTTATTAGCTGATCAGAGAACCTGCGCGGCAGACTTTGTGAACAACCGTCATCCCTTCATAGCACCGCGCACAAGGCCTTCCTCAAGATATTTCTGAGCAAACAGAAAGACCAGATGGAAACGACCTTTTCAGCGAGATCGCGGGGGTGAGGTAGATTGTCGGATGACCAGATCGCAATCTAATATCATTTCCTGGGTTGGCATGTTGGGCGTTCTAATCATTTGCAAGAGGGTCTCCGCCGCAGCCTCACCGATCTTAAGCGCTGGTTGAGATACTGTTGTCAGGGGGGGGCGGGTGCTGCGAGCAAAAATGATGTCATCAAACCCAACCACTGACAGATCCTCAGGGATCCTCAGACCTGCTGCCTCAATGGCCATGATAGCGCCAATGGCAGTAAGGTCGTTGGTGGCAAAGATAGCAGTAGGTGGGGTAGAAAGTCGCAGAAGTCGCTCAGATGCTCGCTGTCCATCCTCAATGCTGAAATCGCTGGCCACAATCAGATCGGGGTCAACTTGCAAGCCATATTCCTGCAACGCCTCGGTGTAACCGCGCAATTTGCCGCGCCCATAGCCCATCCGTGGAGATGCTTGGATGTGGGCGATGCGGCGGTGGCCCAATGAAAGAAGATAGCTAGTAGCCTTATAGGCTCCTGCAGCCGTTGAGGTGCTGACCGTAGAGACGCGAGGATGAGACACATGTCTGCCGATCAGCACGAAGGGGTGACCATGTGCGGCCATGTTCAGGATCAACCTGTTCCCTTCATCACTTTCCCGTGGTGTCACGATCAAGCCATCCACGCGCCGACTTATAAGAAACCGGATAGCTTGCACCTCTCGTTGGGGCTCGTTCTCCGTCATAAAGATACTCAGGGAATAATGATGAGACGCCGCGGTGTGTAGTATGCCGCGAGCAACGTCTGCCAGAAACGGATTGGTAATGTCAGATACAACGAAGCCGATCATGGCTGTGTGGTTTGTTACCAGGCCACGAGCGATGGGATTGGGCACATAACCGAGCTGTTCAATAGCCCGTATAACCCGCGCCCGCGTCTCCGCAGTGATCTCATCCTTGTTGTTCAGGACGCGAGAGACTGTAGTCTGAGAGACGCCCGCGCGTTTTGCAACCTCTTGGATTGTAATGGAGTGTTCAACCATGAAAGACTAACCTCTTGCACAAATCGGGAGTGCCACAACCATCCACTACAAGACTAAGACGAGGAGATTATGGAAGCTTAACCGGAAGCGATTTCGGAAGCGTTTCCATTATACACCTCATTGCCTCTCATGTCAATAGAAAGAAAGTTCTGTTCTATTAAAAATATCAAACTACCGGAACTTATTTATGCAAGGCTGTACCAAGAGTTGCTTCTCCCAGACGAGGAGAAAGATCTGGCAGAAATCATCCACATGGCAGAAAAGATGTAGCAGACTATCCATAGGAACTCCGTTGCCTATAGCCAGGTCAGATCGGAGGCGAAGCGCGCCATCAATGGGTGGCAACATACTGCGCCTCATGGCCGCGGTGACGGTCTAGCCAACTTGCCTGGGCGGTTCTTCTGCGCGATAATCCCGCGAGAGATCGCGCGAGCGGCTCTGATTACGCCTG
>JADYZS010000129.1 GCA_020853075.1 Anaerolineae bacterium
CACGAGTTCGGTGCGAAGATCGTCATCATCTTCAGTTTCAAGAAAACCGAAGGCGTGGGCGAATCGTGGGTGATTGACCAGTTGGGTAAGGTAGCCGAGATGGTCAAAGGTTCCGGCATCACCCTCGTCATTGAACCCCTGGAAAGTAACTACTGTAATTCCGGTCAGTCTCTTGGCCGTGTCGTTCGCGCCGTGAACAGCGACGTCTTGCGAGTCAACTGGGATGCCGCCAACGTGGCTCGCGCCGGCTACAAAGCCTATCCCGATGAGTATGGTCACGTCAAGGGTCTGGTGGCGTACGTTCATCTGAAGAACCACATCACCGACGGCAAGAGGTGGGCCGTGTTTGACCACGAAGAAGGCGATGTGGATCTGAAAGCCCAACTGCGAGATCTCAAGAAAGATGGCTACGACGGCTATCTCTCCATTGAGACGCATACCCGTTATCGGAAAGATTTCTTGCCCATCATTGAGGCCAGCAGGCATAATCACGAAGTGCTGACCCGCTGGCTGTCGGAGGATCGCTGAAAGATGCGCATTACTCTCCCACACCGGACTCCTGATAGTCTGGGTGCGGCCTTTCTGGAGGTGCCATGCGACTCGTCAATCAATTCTGGTTTGCGGATCCGGCTAACGATCTCCACGCCAAATTTGCGGAATTCGCCGCGAATTACCCTGCACGCTGCGAACTGCTGAAGATCGGCACCAGTTACCGCGGACGTGCGATCCATGGGCTCCGCGTTGGCCGCGGCCATCTCAGGCTCGCCGTCATTGCCGGTCTCCACAGCCAGGAACCCCTCAATGCCCCCGGCAGCGCTGCCTTCATCCACACATTGCTGACCCATAGCGGTCTTGATGGCGAAGACCTCTCCGCCTGGGTAGAGGAGACACTGACCAAACAGACCCTCTATTTTGTGCCTCTGGTCAACGTGGATGGCGCGGCACGTTTCGCCGAGGATGTGCCGAACTGCTGGATCCCCAATCGTTTCCACACCACCGTGTGGGAAGAACTGAGCCAATGTATAAATGAACCGATGATGACTTTTGGCTTGAAACGGGGCGCTCCTGGCTTCAACCGGCTGACCGAGGAACAGGTGCGGGAATGGACCGAGGTGCGGGGGCGGCGGTTAGGCTGGCTTTTCACCGATCAGGGCGTGGATCTGTGGGAGGATTGGCAGAAATTTGACGCGCCGGAGACCCGCGCGCTGCGTGACTTCCTGTTCCAGATACGTCCCCATTGCGTCCTGGAACTGCACGGCCACGAACGGCCTTCCCGCATCTACGTGCCTATCCCTTCAGCACGGGGCGAAGCGGCACGCTTACAGATGCTCTACGGGGAAGAGATGATGACCCAACTGGAGGAATCGGGGCTGCCCTGCTCCAGGCACTCCGTTCGCACCTATCAATACAAGGAATATTTCCAGGAGTTTCCCGATTTTGTGAACCTGAACCTCGGCTGCCTCTCCCTGTTTGGAGAAACGTGCTGCGGGCTTATGCCCGACCGCCTCCGAGAGAGCGCACGCACCGACCCGCTCAATCGCCGGGACGCTGACTCGCGAACGCCTACCCAGGAGGAGATCATCCGCACCGTATGGGTCTGGCTCAAGGCGCTGGTGGAGTTGGGCAACCACAGATCTTATCAGTAGAATTTGCATGGCGAAAGTTGCAGTGATCGTGAAGTTGGCAACAAGGCGTCGTCATAGAGGGGAGATACCAGAGCATATCTAGCCGCATCACAAGGAAAGGAACTGGTGACGAATGAAAGAGAGAGTGCGGATCGCCTTTATCGGCGCCGGGGATATGGCGAATCGCGTCCACTATCCCTCTCTTAAAGAGATACAGGGTGCAGAGATCGCGGCCATCTGCGATCTGGATACGCGACGCTTGCACACCACCGCAGACAAGTACGAGGTGGAGAAGCGGTACACCGACTACAAAGCCATGCTGGAGGAAGTAGCCCCCGACGCAGTTTACATCATCATGCCGCCCCTCGTTCTCTTCCCGGTGGTCATGCACACCCTGAACGCGGGATGCAACGTCTTCATAGAGAAGCCGCCAGCGGTGACCCGCTTTCAGATGAAGAACATGGCCCTGGCCGCCGAGCGGAAGAATCTCCTGACGATGGTCGGTTTCAACCGCCGCTTCATCCCGGTGCTGGCCGACGCTAAGAAGATCGTGGAGGAGCGCGGCCCCGTCATGCACACGATAGCGACTTTCTACAAGAACTCCGTAGGCCACGGGCCGTCCCAGGGTGGGGCCATGGACCTTCTCACCTACGACGGCATCCACGCCGTGGATACGCTACGGTGGATGGCAGGGGCCGAGGTCAAAGAGGTGGTCGGTGACGTGCGCAGCCTCTACACCGACTACGAAAACGCCTTCAGCGCGCTCGTCCGCTTTGACGGAGGTTGCCTGGGGATTCTCACGACCTGTTGGGCCTTCGGCACCCGCGTCCACACCTTTGAGATGCACGGCAAGGGGATCTCCGCCTTCGTGGATGGCAACAGCGAGGCCCGCATCTACGCCGACCAGAGCGTCGTCTATACGGCCAAAGGGAGCGGCGGCATCGTCAGGCCCGCGGCGACGGTGTTGAACGCCGACGAGGTGGCGGGGAGTTCCGAGTTCTATAAGTCTTATGGCTACTATGGCGAGAACGAGCATTTCATCCAATGCCTGAAGGAAGGGAAGGAGCCGCAGACGAACTTCGCCGACGCCCTGAAGACAATGGAACTGGTGGACCGCATCTACCACAGCCAACGCTGGCTCCCCAGTTGAATGGATGGAGGCTATTGAGCAATGAGCGCGCGAACCGAGCGTAGAAAGCAGGAGCCGCACGCCTCCGGCATGGTTACAGAGCAAGAAATCGTGCGCGGGCTGCGCGATCTGGGACTAGAAGCAGGCGACCTGGTGCTGGCCGCCGGCTTCCCCGACCTGTCTGCCATCCAGGGCGGGGCCGAAACCGTCGTCACCGCCCTCCTGGAAGCCGTGGGGCCGGAGGGAACCGTTGCCATGCACACGGGCGAGGAAGTCGGCGGCTGGCCGCGGCCCCTCTTCAACCGCGAGAGTTCGGCCAGCGAGCAGGGGCCGGTCTCCGATGCCTTCTGGCGGCGGCCAGGCGCCAAGCGCACCGCAGCCCCCACAGGCTCTGTGGCCGCCATCGGCCCCCTGGCCGAGGAATTGACCGGCAAGCACGACGGCGATGAACGGCGTGACAGCCCCTGGGACGACCGGGCTTTCAGCCACGAAAGCCCCTGGCAGCAGTCGTACGACCGGGATGCCAGATACCTCCTGCTAGGTGGCGATTGGAACCAGGCCACTCTCTTCCGTCTCGCCGGGGTGATGTACCTGGAAGGGATGCGAGGCAAGTACCGGCCCGATATTCCGTATCCCACCTTCAGCCAATCCTTGATGGGCCAGAAACTGGCAGATGAAGGTTTGGTGAAGGAGACGAAGGTTGGGCCGGTCTCGTTGAAGGCGGTTTCGGTGCGAACCCTGGTGGATCGGGTATTGGCTCTCTTGCGCGCCGATCCGTTGGCCTTCTTCCCCGTTGAGCACGAGGATCGTTTCGGTTTCACGGAGTGGTACCGGCACATCCCTCAGATGGAAAAGCGGTTGCAGGCAGGTTTCGCCAAGGTCAAGATCACACCAGAGACACCCATCAACCATCGCGGCGTCTATCAGGACATCTGGGCTCGGGCCATGGTGGTGCGAGACGAGGATACGATCATCGCCCTCGCCCTGAGTGACCTGGCTCTCATTGACTTACCTCTGGTTA
>JADYZS010000130.1 GCA_020853075.1 Anaerolineae bacterium
CGCGTCCGCCATCGCTTCTACCTGATCCTCGTAGCGGACGTCGCAGGCGAAACCGGCGACCTTGCGACCCGTCGCCTCGGCGATCTGCTGCGCGGTCTTCTGCGCGTTTTCCAGGGTGCGGCTGGTGATGGCTACGTTGGCCCCGGCTTCCGCCAGGGCCAATGCCATGTCGCAACCGAGGTCGCGCGCGCCGCCTGTCACCAGGGCGACCTTGCCCGTCAGATCATACAATTCCTGAACGGTTGGGAAAGACACAGGACTCCTCCTTCAGCCGCCTACGGCGACCTTGATCACGATCTTCTTGACGCGCGTGGGGGTGCCGGCAGCCTGCCTGGGCGCGTGCGCGTCGGTCGGATAGACCACCGCCAAATCCCCAGCAGAGAGGCGAACAGGAGTCACTTCTGGCCGCGGCACGGTGCCGAGCCGCGCATCTTTCCCTTCGGCGTAAGGCATCGTCTCGCGCAACCGGCCAGAACGCGCCCAACCGATGATTTCCTCACCGGAGACGAGGTAGTGGATGTCAATGTAGCGGCGGTGCTCCTCAAACACGGGATCGCCAGCGTTCGTCCGTGTTTCGTACGATTGGACGTCGGCATAGGCCGCATCGCCATCAATCTCTATCTTCCCGTCGGGCAACTCCTCTCCCCGCACCCGTTGCAGAAAGTCCAGCGCCTTTCGTAGCGCGGGCGAAAGAGCCATCTGTCGCGTGGCGTGCTCTAAATCGGTGACGATCATGGGGTATGCCTTTCTTACGCACAACTCGGGTATTCGCCGAACCGAGCCAGGGTATCCAGCATGGCCCGGTAGTTCGCGAGAGGCACATAGTAGGGGATGGAGTTGCTGGAGCCGAGAAGGTAACCACCGCCGGGGGCAATCTCCCGCAGCAACTCCCGCGTCCGCGCGGCCACCGCGTCCGGCGTGCCGCGGCTCAACAGGTCCACGTCCACGTTCCCGATCAGGGCTACCCGTTGGCCGTACTCCCTCTTGACTTGCCGGATGTCCATCGCTTTGGGCTCAATTGGGTGCAGCGCGGCAATACCGGCTTCTTCTATCAGGTCTTCAAGGACCGGCAGGACGTTGCCATCGGAATGGTAGATCAGGGGCTTGTTATATTTGCGGCACACTTCGCCGATGCGCTGGTAGTATGGCAGGGCATAACGGCGGAAGATCGCAGGCGACGTCAGCAGCGTCTTGTCATAGGCGATGTCATCGCCCAGCCAGAGCGCGCCGACCCATTCCGTCTGGGCGTTCGTCTCGGCAATCTGGACGGACAACTCGCCCACCTGCCGATAGACTGCCGCCCCCAGTTCCGGGTTATCCACCAGGGCCAGGGAGAAAGCCTCCATGCCCATCAGCCGCCAGACGCCGGAATAGAGGGGCCCCTGGTTAGCCACCGCCATCATTCCATCAGGTAAGAGGCTGCGCAGGTCATCCACGGCGCGGTAATCCACCTGCGCAGCCGTAATCCAGGGATAGGATGCAAACGTCTGCCAACTCGTCACCGCGCCCTGGCCGGAGACGGCCCAGCGGTGCTCGTGTACTCTCTGGCCGGCGGGGTAGGCCAGGGCTTCTTGCGAGACCTCGTCGGGGATGGGCTGTCCCTTCGTGGAGACTATGATGTAGTCGTAACTGGCGCGCAGCCAAAATTCCACGTCGTCACGGGGGCTTGCAATGGAACGGCCCAGAAACAGTTCCTTAACCTCCGTGTCCACACTTAATTCGCAAGGGGGCACGCGGTCCGGCGTACCGCGCCGGAGAGCCGTCAGGAAGCGCCCGAAATCAGGGGTCTTGCGCATGGGGCCTCGCGCTGAGAAATAAGGAAATTTGACGCTGCGCGCCGAACGTAGTATGATGCTTGTCAGATATCTACTTGTCTGACATATCGCCAGTATCAGTATATCGTGCCTTTGTTTCCCTGTCAAACGCTGAAACCGTAAGGATCTGTAGAGACGAGCCGTCGGCTCGTCTCTACGAAGACCTGAGGGTTTGGGAAAAGCACATGAGCGGCAGGCTTGCAGGGAAGGTAGCGATGGTCACAGGGGGCGGCAGCGGCATTGGTGCGGAAATATGCCGCCATTGCGCGCGCGAAGGCGCTCTCGTAGCCGTGACCGACGTGCGCCAGGAGGCAGCGGAGCAGGTCGCCGCGGAGATTTGCCAGGCGCAGGGCCATGCCCTCGCCTGGGCCTGCGACGTCGCCGACCGGAACGCGGTGGAAGCGGCTGCCGAAGGCGTTGAGAAAGAACTGGGGCCTTTGGCTATCTGGGTGAACAACGCTGGCATCTCCCGCATTGTCCCCTTTCTTGAGTGCAGCGACGAGTTATGGGACCTGACGCTACGGGTCAACCTGAAGGGTACGTTCATCGGCTGCCAGGTCGCACTCCGGCGTATGCTCCCCCGACGGCGGGGTGTCATTCTCAATATGTCATCCCAATCGGGCAAGAGCGGCAGCAGCCACTACGCCGCCTACTGCGCCAGCAAATTCGGCATCATCGGCCTCACGCAATCGTTGGCTATAGAGTTCGCCCAACACGGCATCCGGGTGAATGCCCTCTGCCCCGGCGTCGTCTTCACGTCCCTCTGGGATGGGCAACTGGAAGATTACGCGCGCAAACGAAACCTGAGCCCAGAGGAGGTCAAGCCCTACCTGGAAGCAAGGATTCCCCTGGGGAGGCTATGTACCCCACAAGATGTGGCCGCGGCAGCGGTGTTCCTGGTCAGCGACGAGGCCGCGTACATCACCGGACAAGCCCTGAACGTCTCCGGTGGCTCGGTCATGCACTAACATCCACCGAAAGGAACATGAACCATGACACATCCCCTGTTTGACCTGAGTGGCCGCGTGGCCCTGGTATCCGGCGCGGCCCAGGGCATGGGGCGCGCGATGGCCATCGGCTTTGCCGAGGTCGGCGCCGACCTGATGCTGGCTGACATCAACGCGGAAGGGGTGCAGGACACCGCCGCGACGATTGAGAAACTGGGGCGACGGGCTATCCCGGTCGTGTGCGACGTGACAAACGTCGACCAGGTACGGGCCATGTTCGCCCGGTTGGATCGGGAATTGGGCCGCATTGACGTCCTCGGCAACGTCGCCGGCCCTGGCGTCCTGGCGAGCCCAGAAGAGATCGCGCTGGAACAGATGGAGAAGGTGGTGCACGGGCTGGTGGTGGCCCGCTTCTGCTGTTGCCAGGAGGCGGGGCGGCGCATGTTGGCTAAGGGCAAAGGGAGCATCATCAACATCGGCTCTATCGCGGGAGTCACCGGGCTGGGGCGCAGTAATTTCGCTTATAGCGTCGGGATGGGGGCTGTCGTCCAGATGACGCGCGAACTGAGCACAGAATGGAGCGGGCGCGGCGTGCGCGTCAACGCCATCCTGCCCGCCCAGGTCATGAACCCTGGCCTGGCCGCACGGATGCAGGCCGATCCCAACCTGGAGGCCAACTTTCTGCGCGGCATCCCCATCGGTCGCCTGGGCCAACCGGGCGACATTAAGGGTCTGGCGATCTTCCTGGCGTCGGACGCCTCGGATTGGATCACTGGCGCATTGATACCGATGGACGGCGGCAACCTGGCGATGAATGCCGGTGGCACGGCAGGTAAGAGAAAAGGCTAGGACTTTACTACCAGTTTGTCATTCTGAGTGGGTTGACCCAAAG
>JADYZS010000131.1 GCA_020853075.1 Anaerolineae bacterium
CTTCCTGGGCCAAAGATCCCACCATCGGTTCGCGCATGATCAACGCGCGGTCGGAAACGGTGGCCGAGAAGCCCTCGTTTCGCAGCGCGTTCAAGAGCAGACGCTGCCTGGTTCCCGCCGACGGCTTCTACGAGTGGCAACGCCAGGAGCGCGGTAAGCAGCCGTTCTTTATCAGGATGAGCGAGGGGACACCCTTTGCGATTGCCGGGTTGTGGGAGCATTGGCAAGGGCCGGAGGGCGAGGTCATTGAGTCGTGTACGCTCCTGACCACTGAAGCCAATGAGATGATGCGCCCGCTGCACGACCGTATGCCTGTGATCCTGGACCCCAAAGACTATGACCTGTGGCTTGATCCCGGCGTGCAGAAGCGTGAGATACTGCTGCCCCTCTTCCGGCCCTACGCATCTGAGGCGATGATCGCTTACCCGGTGCGACCCGTGGTGAACAGTCCCGCCAACGATTCTCCGCTCTGCATTGAGCCTCTGACGTAGGCGTTGGCTGACTCGTCAGAACAGAAGAGACAACATCTGCCGCCGTGTTGGAAGCCAATGGCGGCACTTCTGTTTCCTGGTCGCTATGTCACAACCAGATCGGAGGCGATGATGGTATTGTCAACGTCCGCGGAACAGAACCAGATACAATCCGGCGCAACGAACGACGTCATCATTGAGGCGAAGGCGGTATCCAAACACTTTGGTAGCGAAATCGCCATCAACGAAGTCTCGTTCCAGATTCCGCCGGGCAAGATCTTCGGTTTTATCGGGCCGAGCGGCTCCGGCAAGACGACGATGATCCGCTTGCTGGCAGGGATCTACAAGCCGACGGCAGGCGACGTCAGCGTCCTCGGCCTCCGTCCCTCCCAATTCACGCGCCAGACGCGCGAACGCATCGGCTACATGCCACAACTCTTTGTCCTGTACCCCGGCCTGACGGTTTGGGAGAACTTGAGTTTCGTCGCCTCTATCTACGGTATGGGGTTGCAGCGCGGCGCGCGGCTGAAGCAGGCCCTTGATTTCGTTGAACTGGGCGGGCACAAGAACAAACTGGCGCGCACCCTATCCGGCGGGATGCAGCGTCGCCTGGGTCTCGCTGCAACCCTCGTCAATGATCCGGAACTGATCTTCCTGGATGAACCGACCGCAGGGATTGACCCCGTTCTCCGCCAGAAATTCTGGGGCCACTTTAGGGAATTGCGGGATAAAGGGCGAACCCTCTTTGTAACCACCCAATACGTCGGCGAGGCAGCCTATTGCGACCTGGTCGGTGTCCTGGTGCAAGGGCGGCTCCTCGTGATGGACACACCCACAGGTCTCAGGCATCGCGCCTTCGGTGGCGAGATCGTTGATCTGCGCACAAAAGAGCGGCTGGATCGCTCCTACCTGGAGATCCTGCGCGGTCTCCCCTTCGTGACAGGCAAGGTGACACGCCCCGACGAGCAGGGCACCATCGTGCGCCTCATTGTGGACGAGGCCAGCACGGCTATGCCCGCCCTTCTGGATTGGTGCAAAGAGCAGAACGTAGCCATTGAGTCCATTGAGGAGCACCTTCCTCCCTTTGACGACATCTTCGTGGCATTGGTAAAGAAAGAGGCTGCCCATGGCTAGGTTGTTCCGATTCATTGTACGACCGTCCGCCTTCCTGAGCAAAGAGGTTGCCGAGATCGTTCGCCAGCCTCGCTTAGTTCTCACTCTGGTTCTTGGCCCTTTTTTGATCCTGTTGTTCTTTGGCGTTGGCTATCGCAACGAGGCCAGGGCCTTGCGGGCGCTGTTTGTTGTGGAGAAAGAGAGTGTCCTGGCCGCCCAGATAGAGCGGTTTGCCACGTCGTTGGGGCCGCAACTGATCCTGACGGGTGTGACCACCGATGAAGCATCTGCCCAGGAGCGGCTACGAAAAGGCGAGGTAGATATTCTTGTCTTCCTCCCCTCTGACCCTTTAGCACTCATTCGCAGCAACAAGCAGGTGACTTTCACCCTGTACCATGCGGAGATAGACCCGTTTCAGGCGGGGTACGTAGCCTTTTTCGGCCAGTTTTACGTGGATGAGATCAACCGCCGCGTTCTCACCTATGTCGCCAATCAGATAAAAGAGGGGGCCGCGCAGGTGCAGGACGAGTTAGAAGAAGCGCGCACGAACGCGAAGGCCATGCGCGAGGCATTGGAGCGAGGAGATACCGCAGAGGCCCGCCGCCACCAGCGCGCCTTGAGCCGTAACGTCAACACGGTGGAAGTCGCGGCCCGCACCAGCCTGGGGCTCCTGGACGGCGTGGAGCGGGTGGTTGGCCCCGGTAACAAGTCTGATGTGGACGTCGTGCGCGTTCGCCTCACCCGGGTATTGGAGGACACCGATACGTTGGCCGAAGTGGAGGAGGATGTGAGCGAATTGAGTGTACAGGCAGAGAAAGTTTCCCAGATTGAGGAAGACCTCGTGCTGCTAGAGAAGGAATTGGCTGAACTTCAGAACGTAGATCCGCTGGTGCTGGTCAGCCCGTTCCGCAGCGAGGCGAAGGCGGTCACCGCCGTGCCCCTTAAGGTCTCGGACTATTTCGCTCCCTCTGTGATCGTCCTGCTTCTGCAACATCTGGCAGTAACCTTCGCGGCTCTCTCTATCGTCCGTGAGCGGTCCGTCGGCACGATGGAGTTGTTTCGCGTCTCCCCTCTCTCAGCATTAGAGACGTTGGTCGGCAAATACGTCAGTTACCTGATCTTCGGTGGGCTGCTGGCGGCCATTCTGACCGGCCTTCTCGTCTATACTCTGCGCGTGCCGATGGCAGGGCCATGGGGCGGCTATGCCCTGGTGATCCTGGCTCTCCTCTTTGCCTCGTTGGGCATCGGCTTCGTGATCTCCCTCATCTCCGAAACCGACAGCCAGGCTGTCCAGTACACGATGTTGGTCTTGATCACCAGCGTTTTCTTCAGCGGCTTCTTCCTGCGCATTGAGACGCTATGGCAGCCGATCCGTGTCATCTCCTGGGCGCTCCCGGCCACGTACGGTAACCAGATGCTGCGAGACATCATGTTGCGCGGCTACGCGCCTGACACCGCTTTGTTGACAGGCATCACGGCCATCGGTGCTGCACTCTTCCTCTTCTCGCTGATTCTATTGCAGCGACTCATGGCGCGCCGGTAAGCCCTAAGCCATTCAGCGGATTAGGTAGCAGATTAGCGGATAACACCCATCTACGAGAGGATTATCTGCTAATCCGCTACGCCGAAGGCAATCCGTTGGCGCCGTTGCCTTCCTGAGAGAATATGATACAATGGCCGTAACTTACCGAGGAATCGGGAGACTACATGCCTGACAAGATACTCGTCTGTGTCGCCTGGCCCTATGCCAACGGCGACCTGCACATCGGCCACATCGCGGGTGCCTACCTGCCCGCCGACGTTTTTGCGCGCTACCAACGCCTGAAGGGGAATGAGGTTCTGGTCGTCTCCGGGTCCGACACCCACGGCACGCCCATCACCGTGCGGGCCGACCAGGAAGGGGTGACCCCGCGCGATATTGTGGACCGTTTTCATCCCCGCTTCCTGGAGACCATGCAACAACTGGGCATCAGTTTTGACCTCTTTACCGAGACCGACACCGAGAACCATTGGGCAGTCACCCAAGATATGTTTCTGAGGCTCCTTCACAACGGGTATCTTTATCGCGACAGGATGAAGGCTCTTTACTGCGAGAAGGAGCAACGATTTCTGCCCGACCGCTACGTAGAAGGGACGTGCCCCCATTGTGGCTACACCGACGCCCGCGGCGACCAATGCGATAACTGCGGGCGCACCCTGGACGCCGTGGATCTGATAGAACCGCGCTGCAAATTTGACGGCACGCGGCCCGTCGCACGCGAGACGGAGCATTTCTTTCTGGATCTCGCCAAACTGAACCTGCCTCTCTTAGAATGGGTGAAACAGAAAGAAGGGCTCTGGCGTCCCAACGTTCTCAACTTCACCTTCAATATGCTCGCCAGTGGCGAGCTGCGTGGACGGCCTATCACGCGCGATATCGCCTGGGGTATTCCCGTCCCGGTCGCGGGTTTTGAGGATAAACGTATCTACGTTTGGTTTGACGCGGTGATTGGCTACTTCGCTGCGACTATTGAATGGGCGCAGATCACGGGCAGGCCGGAGGTTTGGCACGATTGGTGGCAGAACCCGGCAGCGCGCCACTATTACTTCATCGGCAAAGATAACATACCCTTCCACACCGTCATCTGGCCAGCGATGCTGTACGGTTACGGCGGGCTGAATCTGCCTTACGACGTGCCCGCCAACGAGTACCTCAACGTAGAGGGACGGCAACTGAGCAAGAGCAGGCGATGGGTCATTGAGGTTCTAGATTTCCTGACCCGCTACGACCCCGACTCGCTACGTTACATCCTCACGGCCAACATGCCGGAGGCGAAAGACCTGAACTTCACCTGGGACGAGTTCGTGCGCCGGAACAACGACGAGTTGGTGGCGACCTGGGGCAATCTGGCAAACCGCGTCTTGACCTTTGCCTTCCGCAACTTTGCCGGGCGCGTACCGGAGCCCGGACCTTTGCAAGAAGCCGATGAAGCGTTACTGAAAAAGGTGGACGGCGGCTTTGCGGTCGTCGGCGATCTGCTGGACGGCTGCCACTTCAAAGCCGCGGTGACCGAGGCGATGGGTCTGGCGCAGGAGGCGAACCGCTATCTGAATGACCGCGCCCCCTGGCAACAGATCAAGAGCGACCGGGCCGCGGCGGCCCGCACAATCTATGTTTGCCTGCGGGTTATAGATTCGTTGAAGACGCTCTTCACGCCTTTCCTTCCCTTCTCCTGCCAGCGGCTCCACGAATACCTTGGCTACCAGGGCAACCTGTTCGGCCAGTTCCGCGTGGAACAGATCCGCGAGAAGCAGAAAACGCACCTCGCCCTGCGGTTTGACCCTGCCGATAGCATGAACACCTGGCGGCCCAGCAGTCTGGCACCGGGGCAGGCGTTGCGACAGCCCGCGCCCCTGTTCAAGAAACTGGATGATAGCATCGTGGCAGAGGAAGTGCAGCGCATGACGAGCGGTAGATGATGGCTACAAGAGGATGGTATCCTCTATGCCCTGGATAGCCAGGACTAGCGGCTGTTAAGAATCCCGATGCACCCACAACGCCGGTTCCTCCTAGCCACCATTATCTTCGCGTACCTTGTCATTGCATTTCTGTACGCGTTCTATACACCACCGTGGCAAGTCCCCGACGAACCGGCCCACTACAACTACGTTCGTTTCATCGCCGAGACGCGCCGCCTCCCTGTGCTGCAAACAGGCGACTACGACCAGGCTTACCTGGACACGATCAAGGCGCGCCGGTTTCCCCCTGATCTTTCCATTGACCCTATTCGCTACGAGTCATACCAGCCGCCTCTCTATTACCTCCTCGCTACACCCGTCTATTGGTTGGCACGGGGCGCGCTGTTGCCCCTGCGCCTCTTTTCGGTTGCGCTGGGCGCGCTGCTCCTGCTCCTGATCTATGCCGTCGCCCGATTTACTTTCCCTGGTCGCGACAATCTTGCCCTGGGCGCGACGGCCTTCGTCGCCTTCCTACCGCAGCACGTAGCGATGATGGCCGGTGTGAACAACGACGCGCTGGCCGAGGTCATCATCGCGGGGGCCCTCCTTCTCTTGGTGCGCTACGTGGGCACAACGAACGCACAGCACGAGGCTGCCGAGAGACGACGCCTCGTTATCTTGGGCATCTGCATCGGCCTGGGGCTCCTGACCAAAGGCTCGGCCTACGTCCTCTTGCCTCTGGCTGCCGGGGCTGTGGGCTGGCGATGGTGGCGCATACCCCGTGCGACGCGGCCCACGCTGGGAGCCCTGGTTAAAAGCATGGCTGCGGTTCTCATCCCTGCCCTGGCTTTGGGTCTGCCTTTATGGGTGCGCAACATGGCTTTGTATGGTCTAGGGGACTTTCTGGGCAAGAGGTGGCACGATACCGTCGTTGTGAACCAGCCGCGCACGGTGGAATGGCTGGCTCAGATGGGACTAACGGCCTTCCTGCGCGCCTTTGCGGAGACGACGTTCCGCAGTTTCTGGGGGCAGTTCGGCTGGATGGGGGTCTTGATGGATGGGCGGGTCTATCTCTTCCTGGGCATCTTGAGTGTCGCGGTCGGCATCGGGATCGTCAGCGCGTTGCCGCGCGTGCAGCGGGATTATTCCCGTTTCCCGATAGCCCTCCTTGCCCTGTCATTCCTCCTCACC
>JADYZS010000132.1 GCA_020853075.1 Anaerolineae bacterium
ATCCTAGCACAAATGAGGTGAAAAGTCAAACTTGTTCGCGAGGGGCAATGGGATGGGCGCTACCTGCAACGACAGGCATGATTCCGGCTGGGGAGAAGAAAGGGGTGGGTCGCTCAATAGAAATATCGCAACTTCTCCAGGCAGAGCGCCGTCGTAAGCCCGTGTTTTTTGGAGAGCCGTTTGCTCATTTATTCGGGATAGGTATAATTGACGTTGTAACAATCCCTATGCAAACCAAACACCCTATTGCCCTTCTCATCATAATAATACTATGCCTATTGCTCACAGCGTGCAACGCACCGCCCGCGAGCACGGCCACGCCGATGCCAACCGTGGCGAGTATCGCCACAGCAACCCCGGCTCCGGCTCTGACACCGAGGCCCACCGCAACCACCATCCCGCCCCAGGTAACGCCCACGGCGGCAAACCAACCTATTCTGGTGTGGGAGGGTTCCGTGGTCTGGGGAGACAGCGACGAGACCAAGTGCAAGGCCATGCAGGTGGAAGCCAACCATCAGATGACGCTCGGCTATTGCAGCCAACTCACCGCGAGGGGGCAGGCCGTTCGTCAGGAATTCCTTGAGATGGAAACCCGCCTGGCTCCCTTCCAACTCAAAGCAGAGAAGGAAAGCCTGGTATTCCGGGGTAAAGGGACGCTGGACGGCCCGGCCTGGCAGCGCGCCGTCCTGGCCTGGGCGCATTGGACCTTCGCCGAAGCCTTCACGGGGCGCGCCTGTGCCTCGTGCCGCACAGTGCTGAGTTGGTATTTCGGCGAGGTTCCCGACCAGGCCGGGATGTGCAGGCACCTCACGGTGCTGGACTACGGCTATGCCACCGCCGAGACGGTTCCCTGCAAGGGCGGCGAGGTACAGAAGCAGATCGGCGGCTGGGTAGAGACGAGAGAATGGGAAGAGTTGGATGAGTGGCTATACAACCGCGCCACCGTCTATAAAGAGGATAACTACTTCCTGGGGATTGGCACGCAGCAGATGAGCGAAGCCGAGGTTGCGCAACTGGAGGAGTGGGCGCAGGGAGTCTATGAGCGGCTGGCGAGACCGTGATGATGTTGTTGCCTACACACTAACTATTGAGGAGGTCTGGGCATGAGCGAGATGCACACCGTTTCCGGCGAGTCCTTCTCCCTGCACCTGGACGAGGAGGGACATCTCACGAAGATCCGCTTCCAGGAGCGGGACATCCATCTCCCCGTCGTCTGCACCCTGTACGAACTGGATGGCGAGCCGTGCGACGTCGTCCGCCTCGGCGAAGGGAAGGCCCTGTCCTACAAACTGACCGCAGGCGAGGCGTCCGCGACCCTCTCCATCAGATCCGGCAAAGAGGTCTGGTTCCACCTGGAACCGGAGCAGAAGGATCACGTCAAGCAGGTAGGGCTGAACCTCTTCTTCCCGGCAGATGCTGTATTTCACCTGGCCGAGCATCGCAACATCGGGCGCAGGCTGGATAGCGATATGCCCGTGGGCGAATCGTATCGCACCAAACTGACCTACAACTTCTTCCTCGTCCACGTGCAGGGCACATGGCTCAGGTTTCGCGTGAACCACCGCAGTTTCCGGATGGCGGAAGTAGAGATCGCCCGGCATCCGGAGAGCTTTGCCGCAACCTTTTTCTGGTCGCCGGACACGGATGCCGCCGTTGCCATCTTTCCGTCTATGGCCGACGCGGTCAAGGATTTCCAGAACTGGATTGAGACGGAATTCGGGGCGCGCAAGTCGCGAGAGCGGAATCTGCCCGCCTGGGTGCATGACACGAGGCTAATCATCACCGCTGACATGCTGCGCAGCGACTGGACGATTACCCACGACTACCGGGACGTGTTGAATCTCGCCCGTGACCTTAAAAAGATGGGATGCCCGCCCGATACCCTCTTCTATATCCCCGGCTGGCAGGGGGCCTACGACTCCACCCATCCCACGTACAGGCCGCGACCGGAACTCGGCGGAGATGCCGCCTTCCGCGAGATGGTCAATGGCATCCACGAGTGCGGCTACCGGGTGATGATCCACACGACCGGCTGGGGGATTGACCCGTACCACCCCGACATGGACAAGTTGGACCATCTGGTGCTGCGGGATGACGAGGGAGACTACCGGGCCTGGCAGGCAAGCCACAAGTGGCTTCCCCCTAAAAGACCGCTGAGGTTTCGCACCGAGAGAATCCCCCTCAAGGCTGCTAAGGGGAGCAGGTCTTTTTCGTTTGAGACGCCGAACGTCCCGGTCTGGTGTGAGGCGCTGGTCACCGTAGGAGGCGCCGGCGTGGGAAATGGCCGGATCAGGCTGACACTGGACAGACGCAGCATCAACAGCCCGCCCGGCTGGTTTGCGGGACACACCGAGTATAATTATCCCTTCCCGCTCCTCCTGCAAGCGGGCAAGAACCGCATCCAGGTGGAGGTCACTGGCGACGGCGAGCCGGACTGGGAGAACGCCTGGTACCGGATCCGATACACCTTCATCCCCGCCAGTCCGTACAGTTCGTGGACATGGCCCATCCTGATCGCGGATACGTCGCACCCTGAGTACATCAAGATCTTCACCGAGAACGTCTCTGCCGTAGTCAGGGAATTTGGCATTGACTCCGTGCACGTGGATGCCACCTGGTTCTATCACCCGGACTTCCGGCAGGCGAGGGACCTCCTCCTCGCGCTGCGGAACACATTACCAGGGATACCGATCTGCGGCGAGGCCGTTCTGGCCTTTGAGGAGATGGGCTTCTGGACTTTCGCCCAGGCGTGCACCCAGGCCCTGGTGAACAGTGGCGTCAAGCGAGCCCCGGTTGAACAGGGATCGGTTCCGGTGGAGGCCGGGCTGGAAGACCTCTTTGCCTGGTTGAACAAGGAATCACCCGTTTGCGCTTTTGCCAGGGAGTACAACTACCACTATCCGCACCTCTGCGCCGCGAACGCTTTCGTGCCGCTGGGCAAGGTGTGCAACATGTTCCCGCCCCGCCAGATCCCCAGGGACAAGGACGAGTTGTGGCAGATTCTGAGAGACTTCCGGCGGCTGGACTACGTGCCGGGCATCCGGTTAAATTATCGGAGATATGGGTTGGACAAGGAGACCCAAAAGGCCATCAAGGAACTGACTCAGGCTGGGTCGTAGGATAGACTCGCGAGGCTGCTTTGGTAAAGGGGCGCTCACGCAGAGCGCCCTCTATTTTTGCCCGTTGTAAAGTTACGAACTGTTGATAGTCCCTTCATCCTATTGTTCCATCGGCATTGCGGGTGTATAGTGGGATTGTAAAAGTCACGTAAGCATCGGCGATTTGTTGACTACCAGGAGGAATCGGAGACCTACATGGCGAGGCAGCCTCTCACTTTGCAGGAGAATAGCACGGGCCCTGCTCTCAACTTAGTCGGTGATGCGTCAATCCTATACGAGAATTTGCCAACACCAGCGTCCGTCCCCGAAGGTCCGGGCGCATTTGTTGTAGCCATGCCGGTTCACCCATCGCTCAGCCTGGAGACCGCCCCTTACCTCCTTCCCCAGCCTTACGACCGGCTCCGGCAGGGAGGAGCAGCGAGACTCGCGGCCATCCTTGAAGGCATCTCTCAGATCTCCCACGAGTTGCGCCACTCGCTGGCGCTCATTCGCGGCTCAAGCCAACTCCTCATGGAACTGGATAAAGATGAGAACCACTATTACGCTGGCGTGGTGAACGAGGAAGCGATCCATCTTGGACGGCTGGTTGAAGACCTCCTTGATTTATCTCGGCTGGAGTTGGGGAAATTCAAATTGCTGCCCAGTTGGATAGATCTGACCTCCCTGATCCGAGAGGCGGCGAACACAACC
>JADYZS010000133.1 GCA_020853075.1 Anaerolineae bacterium
AAAACGCCGTCTGGTACATCGCAACCGACGAGAAGAGGCAGGAGATCCCCTGGGTGCGGGTGGATTGGCCGGATGGCAGTTCCACCGAATACGTCTCTAAGGATGCCCAGCTGAGCGCGGACCAGATCGCAAAAGCCGAGAAACGCCGGATGGATTGCGTGGATTGCCACAACCGTGCTACCCACGTCTTCCGCTCGCCTGAGAAGGCCGTTGAGCAGGCTATGGCAGAAGGGCGCATCAGCCCTGAGTTGCCCTTCGTCAAGCAGCAGGCGATGGAGTCGCTCAACGCCGCCTACAACAGCCAGAAGAAGCAAGATGGCTTACAGACTGTCGCCGATACGTTGACCGCCTTCTACCGCCAGAACGCGGCCTCCGCCCCCCAGGATAAAATACAGCAGGCCATCGCCACCCTGCAAGGCATCTACGACATCACCCATTTCCCGGCGATGGAGGTGGACTGGCGGACGCATCCCGACAACATCGGCCACAAGGATTTCCCCGGCTGCTTCCGCTGTCATGATGGCAAGCATTTCAGCGCGCAAGGGGAGGCTATCCGTCTGGAGTGCAACATCTGCCATACGCTGCCTCAAGTCTCCCAGGCAGGCCAGCCCGCTCCCTCCATCCCTCTGGCGCGCGCCGTGCCGGAACCGGAATCTCACAAAAAGACGACCTGGCTCTCGGAGCACCGTATCGTCTTTGATGCGACGTGTGCCGGCTGCCACGACGTGCAGAATGCGGGCGGGAGCGACAACACCAGTTTCTGTTCCAACAGTGCCTGCCACGGGGCCAAATGGACGTATGCGGGGCTGGATGCGGTGAGCATCGCGCGACCTACGGCGTCGCCTACACCGACGGCGATACCGCCGACGCCCGTGCCGACCCAGCCTCCGGCGGCGACACCAACCGTTGTGCCTCCGACAGCCACCATACAGGCTCCTGCTGCAACGCCCACCGCCGTGCCTCCGACGGCGACGGTGCAGACCGCAGTCACCTCACCGACGGCAGAAGCGTCGCCCACTGGCGTTCCCGCAACGCCGACTGCGTTGCCTCCGACGGCAACGGCTACCCCGGTAGCCACCGCGACGGCCATGCCCACGGCTGCTGCCGCGCCCAGTTTTGCCAACGACATTCTCCCCATCTTCAAACGGAAGTGTAACACCTGCCACGGCGCGACGGCCCTGGGCGGGCTGAACCTGGAGAAATACGAATCGGTTATGAAGGGTGGGGCCAGCGGCCCTACCGTCATCGCCGGAGACCCGGCAAAGAGCCTGCTCCTGGCGAAACAGAAGACGACGCACACTAACGAGGCTCGCACCTTCACCGCGCAAGAACTGGATTTGATTACCCGCTGGATCACCGCTGGCGCACCGAATAACTGATGACCCCTCTTCTCCCCCTGGCCCCCTCCTCCCCCCCGTTGGGCGGTGGGAAGCCCGCACCGCTTGCGCCAAGCCGCAAGGCGGCATGGTGAGTACAGGAGAGGAGGGGCTCTACAAAGGTGGGTATTGCATCAGAGGGCGACCGCAGGAGTACCTTCACCCCTCACCCTACCCTCTCCCCGAGGGGAGAGGGTAGGGTGAGGGGCAATCCTGCTCCTGCGGCCGGCTGCCTATCGTGATACGTACCCCCATAAGGGCAAGGAAGGGGGACGAGACCTTCCCATGCCTACCGCAAATATCCTTACCCGCGATCTGATCTTCATCTTTTTCCTCTACGGCCTCGCCTTCTTCAGCATGGGCCTGGCGGTCCTGTTGGAATCGGGGCGAGCCTCGGAGTTCCGCTTTGCCCGCACCATGCGTCCCCTGGCGGGATTCGGCATCGTGCATGGCGCGCACGAGTGGTTTGAGATGTTTCAGAAGATCACCGCTCTGCGTGCCGGTGGCTACGTCCCTCCCGTCTGGGTTGAGGTCGTCCGCCTGGTGCTCCTCAGCGTCTCCTTCATGTTCCTGGCTGCCTTTGGCGCGCGCCTGATCCACCGAGAGGAGCGCCCCTCATGGGTGGCCTATCATCCTGCCATCATTCTGACGATTGTCTGGATTGGGAGCGTAGTCGCCGTCCGCGTGCTGTTACGACCTTCCGTGGCGGATTGGCTCGCCGCCACCGACGTCTTGAGTCGCTATACCCTGGGCATCCCCGGCGCGTTGCTGGCGTCGTGGGCGCTGGTGCTGCAACAGCGCATATTCCGGGAGCGCGGCATGGCTGGCTTCGGGCGCGACCTTCTCTGGTCGGCCCTGGCCTTCTTTTGGTATGGTGTGGCCGGCCAACTCTTCACCCGCAGCAGCATCCTCTTTCCCTCCACGATCCTCAACGGCGATCTCTTCATCCGCCTCTTCGGTTTTCCGGTGCAACTCTTCCGCGCGGTCACGGCCTCCGTGGTCGCGATATTCATTATCCGCGCCTTGCGGGCTTTTGAGATAGAGAGCCGCCAGATATTGGCCGCGGCCAACGAGGCAAAACTCCTGGCGCAGCAGGAAGCATTGGAGGCGCAGCGACGCGTCCAGGAGGAGACGGCGCGCCTCTACGCCGAGTCGCAGGCGCGGGCGAAGGAACGGGACGAGTTGCTGCACCAGGTTGTCTCCGCACAAGAGGCTGAAAGGCAGCGCATCGCCCGCGAGTTGCACGACGAGACCAGCCAATCGCTTACCGCGCTGGCGATGGGACTCAAAGGTGTGGAACAAAGCCTCCAGGCCGACCCCCAACTGGCGCAGAAACAACTGGCCGAGTTGAAATCCCTCAGCGTACACAGCCTGGATACCCTCCGGCAGATTATGTCCGATTTGCGCCCTTCGGTATTGGATGATCTGGGATTGGTCGCCGCGCTCCGGTGGTACGTTGACGAGGTGCGGAAGCGCGCGCCGGTCAAGATTGAGATACTGGTGAAAGGGGCGCGACGGCGGCTGGAGCCGCAGGTGGAGACGGTTCTCTTTCGCATCGCGCAGGAGGCGTTGACCAACGTAGTGCGGCACGCACAGGCACGACTCGCGACGGTGGCCATACATTTCGCGGACTCCGAAGTACGTCTATTGGTGATGGACGATGGGCGCGGGTTTGTGCCTGATGAGATATTGCGCCCCGGCTTGCCCCGCCAGGCCTGGGGGCTCCTGGGTCTCCAGGAGCGGGCGGCGCTGGTAGGGGGATCATGTTCCATTCGTTCAAAGCCGGGGCATGGGACGGAAATCATGGTAACCATCCCTTTGGCGAGACAGGAGTTAGGTGATGGCAGAATCACGGACTCGCCTGCTGCTGGTTGATGACCACGTGGTGGTGCGCTCCGGCCTGCGCATGCTTCTGCAGGCGGAGCCTGATTTGACCATCGTGGGCGAGGCCGAGAACGGCGCACAAGCGGTATCGCAGGCCGTCGCCTTGCAGCCCGACGTGGTGGTGATGGACATCTCTATGCCCGACATGAACGGGATTGAAGCCACGCGCCGCATCAAGGTTGCCTGCCCCCATACCACCGTGCTGGCCTTGACTGTGCACGAGGACGACCAGTATTTCTTTGAGATGCTCAACGCGGGCGCATCGGGCTACGTGCCGAAGCGGGCCGCGCCCGACGACCTGGTCTCGGCCATCCGTGCTGTGCGCGCGGGAGGTGTCTTCCTCTACCCCTCTGTGGCGAAGGTGCTGGTGAAGGATTACCTGCACCGGACGGAGGGGAGCGAGCGGCCTTCCACTTACGACGAATTGACCGAGCGCGAGCGCGAGGTGCTGACCCTCATCGCCGAGGGGCTGCGAAACCAGGAGATCGCCGATCAATTGGTCCTCAGCGTAAAGACGGTGGACAGGCATCGCGAGAACATCATGCGCAAACTGAACCTGCACCGGCGGGTGGATCTGGTGAAATACGCCATTGAGAAGGGACTGATAGATGTAGGATAAACCGGGCCCATCCCAGCAGGCGCATCGCGCCAGGCGTATGCCCACGCCTGGCGGATGCGGTTCGCCTTCCGAGCACGAGATTGAGGCCAGAAGGAGCAAGAGAACATGCGCAGTCCCGTTAGAGGCTATCTCCGCAGACGGCTGATCCCTCTCGCTTTCGGGATCGCACTGGTGCTATTCGTTACCGTCAGTTCGGTTCCGGCGCACAAAGCCGGGGCAGCCATTCCCCCCACAGACGCACAGCACATGGCGGCAGCCACCGCTGCTATCACCCCCACGCGTAAAGTCCGCCTTCCTCTCTTGCAAAGCAGTTATGGGTTCCACTTGCAGACGCCCAACCCTCGCAACATAGGAATTACGCTTGCCGGGAGTCGCGCCGCCAGCGCGACCGTGCCGCCCCCAGGAGGCACCCTCGCAGCCACCGCCGCCGATGGCACGCGCTTCACGTTGACACTGCCCGCAGACGCGCTCCTCTTGACTACGACGATCACCATGACGCCGATCAGCGGTGTCACAAATCTGCCGCAAGGCGTTCGCTTTGTGGCCGGGGTACACCTGGAGCCGGAGGGCTTGCGGCTGTACCAACTTGCCACGCTGGTCATCACACCGACCGTCGCCGTGCCGATTACCCGCGAAGTTCCTTTCGCGTCCAGCGCCTTGGGCCAGGATGTCTATATGTATCCGCTAGACCACAAGACGCGTCCGGTGACATTCTGGCTGGCTCACTTCAGCGAATTCTCCCTGGGCGATGGCGGCCCTATTCCCGTTAAGCCCGACCTGGACTCCATCCCGCTGCTGCCGGAGGAACAGTATATGCAGGAGTTGCAGACGTTGGTGCAGAATCAGCGTCAGGCAGAACTGCTGGGAGTGGAGGGAGACCCCGATTATTTGAAGAAGATGATAGCCCTGCTGCGCGGCTACTATA
>JADYZS010000134.1 GCA_020853075.1 Anaerolineae bacterium
AGCGATCCTATCCTATTAGGCCGGGTCATCGGCAACATGGTGAAGAACGCGCTGGAAGCCATAGAGCCCGGCCAGGCGATCACCCTGGGATGCCGAATCATCGGCGAGGGGGTAGAGTTCTGGGTACATAATCCCGGCTTCATGCCCCCGAGTGTACAACTCCAGTTATTCCAGCGCTCCTTCTCTACAAAGGGCAAGGGGCGCGGCCTGGGGACCTACAGCATGAAACTGCTGAGCGAACGATACCTGCACGGGTCGGTCTCCTTCACTTCCTCTTTGGAAACAGGAACCACCTTCGTGGGGCGGTATCCCCTGAACTTACCGATTTCCCATTGACGGTGAGCGGAACAAAGCCGATAATAAGATAGTGCGTTCTGTATCAATCATAGTGTGATAGTGAGGAACCATTGGCTTCCGTAGAAACAAACCACACGGCCAAGATCCTGGTGGTGGACGATGACCCGGATATCCGCACATTATTACGTCTGGTTCTGATGTCATCGGGGTTCCACGTCACTCTCGCCGAAGATGGCGATCAAGCGATCCGGCGCGTGGCTGAGGACCTGCCCGACCTGGTCTTGTGCGATATACTGATGCCGAACCTGGACGGCTACGAGACGTTGGCCGCGCTGCGCAGCAACCCCAGCAGCCGCGGTCTGCCGGTGCTGATTATCTCCGCTCGTGGCGAGTCCCAGGCGGTGAAACGCGCCCTGGACGCGGGGGCAAACGGTTACTTTGTTAAGCCCTTTGAGACCCGCGATCTCGTGGCCGAGATCCGACGCCTCCTATCAGTGAGGGCGGTTATCTCATGAACGCCGCACAGCCCCCCGCCCTCCTCAGAGGCGAAACCCGCTGGATACTTTGGACGGCGGTGGGGCTGGCCGCGTATGGTCTCCTCTTCACCCTTTACACTCTATTCCAACCGCTGGGTGAGAGGGGCCGCCTCATCGTGGGCGACCTCGCGTACATCCCTTCTAGCCTCATCGCCGGCGCGCTTTGCCTCCTGGTGCTCCGCGCCACGCGCGACCGTCGCCTGCGCTGGGCCTGGGGGCTCATCGGTTTGGGATTCATCTCTTGGGCCGTGGCCGACACCCTGTGGGTGTGGTCTGAATTGGCGTTGAGCATCGTCCCTGAGTCACCGCACCTGACCGACGTCCCCTATCTCCTCATGTATCCCTTGTTCTTCGCCGGGCTCCTGGTTTATCCCACGGTGCGCTGGAACTGGTTGAACCGCACCAAGCTACTTCTGGACGTATCCGTCATCTCAGCCGCGATAGCGGTTTTCGGCTGGTATTACCTCCTCGCGCCCATCGTGACTACAGAAGCCGAAAGCGCGTTGGGCCGGGCCATTGAACTGGCTTATCCCCTGGGCGATCTCATCCTCATCTGGGCCCTGGCCCGCATCTACTTCGCCGCGCCGCGTACTAGCGCATCCGCCACCATTCTCATGCTCATGGCGGGAATCGGCCTCAACGTGACTGCCGATGTGTGGTACGCTTTCCTCTCTGCGCAGGACCTTTACTACACCGGGCACTTTGTAGATGCCTTATGGGTGCTGGGGTCGGTCAGTGCAGGCGGGGCAGCGTTATCGCAGTATCGGGTCCTGCGCCAGGGGCTCTGGCCTTCTTCGTTATCATCGGAACAGACGATACGACGCAGCCAGCAAGTGCTCCCCTATCTCATACTGGTTCCCGTCTTGATCCTGGTACACATAGGAACTGCTGCTATCACGACCAACGTGCGCGAGCGGGGGCTGATCGTGGGCGCCATGGCGATGGTAGGATTTATCATCACCCGCCAGATCGTGATCATCAACGAGAATATCCGCCTGAACGCCGAACTGGCGCAGCGAGTAGAGGAGGTCATCCGGCTTAACGAACAGATGCAGCGAGTCAACGAGGAATTGCGGCGGATAGACCAGTTCAAGTCCGAGTTCGTCTCCAACGTTTCCCACGAACTCCGTACCCCCCTGACCAATATCTTGGGCTACGCCGAGTTGCTGTTGGACTCGTCCGGAGGCCCGCTCACATCATTCCAGTCTGAGAGCCTGCGCACGGTGCATAGCAATGGACATAGACTACTGGGGTTAGTGAACGATCTGCTGGACGTGAGCCGGTTGGAAGCGGGCAGGTTCACCATCAGCACCGAACCCGTAGCCCCGGCCCCTCTCATACGCGGGTTATCGGAAGAGATGCGCCTGCTTGCCAACCAGAAAAACCTGGCGTTGGCGATTGATCTACCGGATGATCTCCCTGTGATATTGGCCGACGGCTCGCGTATGGCACAGGTTCTGGGCAACCTTCTATCTAATGCGATCAAGTTCACCCCGCCCCATGGGTGTGTGGCGGTCAGAGCCTATGAGTTGGAGAGCGGTAGTGCTTCCGGTAACTCTCAGGCCTCCCCCCTGTTCCACCCGGCCCCCGATTTACCGGCAGGAAAATGGCTGATTGTTTCCGTGGAGGATACCGGCCCCGGCATCCCTGCTGAAGAGCAGCCGCGTCTCTTCTATCGTTTCCATCGTACGGCGGAAGCCAAGCGGCTCAACATCCAGGGGACAGGTCTTGGTCTGTATGTGGCGAAGGTCATCGTGGAGGCGCACGGCGGACGCATCGGCGTGACGAGCCAGGTGGGACAAGGGAGCACCTTTTGGTTTGCCCTCCCCGCCGAGGCAGATGGTTTTATTCAGCAAAGCGATAAGGAGCGAAGGAACGGGGTGCAGCCAGAGCAAGTGAAGGAAGGGGCGGTTACGTAGAGGAACGAAACGACCCTCGCTGGTAATAGGGCCAGGGGGCTGTCCCAAGAGAGGCCCACCACAGCCCGGCGTGGGGCCCCTCACGCCGGGCATAGACGAAGGACCGCTTCTCAGCAGGGAGCGCTATCAGCCGCGCTCCCTTTCTCTTTCCACTGGCTCCCACATAGAATCGGACGAGGGGAGCAACGTCCAGGCCAACACCAGAAGCACCATAACCAGGAGCGGCCAGTTCACGATCTCACCTCCGGTGGGTGGATGAAAGAGAGTACAGTCTCAAGCCCTCACCCACCCCCTTCGCCCCGTAGGTGTACCCGCCGGACGGGATGGGGGGAGAGTGAGGGCCGGATGCTCGCTACTACTGCTATCTTCAAAGGAGCCTACCTTGAAACCATGAAGAGTATATGAAATGAAGATGAAAAAAAGGTGAAAATCAGGCCCCCGTTGTATGTAAGTTTCTTCATCTTGGTTTTGCGGTTGCTCCGCCACGGCCCTTGTGCTAGAATCGGGCCGGAAGCGAGGGCGAGATGCGGATCACGCTGAAAGTGGGCGAGCCATTATGGCGACAGGTAGGCCAGCGGACGCTGCGGCTGGACTTGATAGAGGAGAACGCGACGGTGGCCGGAGTCTTGCGCGATCTGGAGGCCAGGTATCCCGCTTTCGGTACGCTCTTGTGGGGCACAGGGCCGCGCCCGGATTCCCCCCCCTATAATCTCTTCGTCAACAACCACCTGGTGCGCTGGGAGGCCGCCGCGACGACGCCTCTGCACGACGGCGATACCCTTTACATCTTCCTGCCCATCGTCGGGGGGATGGGGGATGGCGAGCGGCTGCCGCGCTCCTTCTACGCGCGACCAACGGTGGATGTAGCCCGTGCCCTCTTGGGTCAGCGGCTGGTGCGGGTGTTGGATGGCGAGAGGATGGCCGGACGCATCGTAGAGGTGGAAGCCTACGTGGGCCGCGACGACCTGGCCTCTCACGCCGCGCGCGGGCGCACGGCCCGCAACGCGGTCATGTACGGTCCGCCCGGCTATGCTTACGTCTATTTCATCTACGGGATGCACTACTGTCTGAACGTGGTGACCGAGGCCGAGGGTTTTCCGGCGGAGGTGTTGATCCGCGCGGTAGAACCGCTGGAAGGGCTGGCACAGATGCAGGCCCGGCGTGGCCGCCCTGACGCCGAGTTGACGAGGGGCCCTGGCCGTCTCTGTCAGGCGTTGGCTATCACCCGTGCCCTGAACGGTGCAGATTTGTGCGAGGGTGAAACGCTCTTCATTGAGGCGGACGCACCCATCCCTGACGCAGAAGTGGCCGCGACGCCGCGTATCGGCGTGCACGGCGACGAGCGCGCCTTGACGGTTCCCTGGCGCTTCCTCGTGCGCGGCAATGGGTACGTGTCGCGGGGAGGGTGATTGCCTGCGGTTGCCATTGGTTGGAAACCAACGGCAACGCATTAGAAAGCCCGCTCCGCGGGCTTGATGTGATAGCCGTCGGATTTCATCCGATGGCTACTTCCGCCTCACCAGCCTCAGCGCCTCTTTCACCTCCTCTGCGCCCACAACGAAGGCCGTGCCACCATAGACCAGTGCTCCCAACGCCAGACCGCCGGCCCCAACTATAAGCGCACTTTCTCCTCCCATCCGGTTCATCCAGCCTGCCAGCACCAGGGCCAGCGCGCCGCTTGCCAGCACGCCGCGCAAAACCGTCGCGCCCAGGCGACGTTCTTCCAGCCCTGCTAACCTTCCGCGGATGAGCCAGAGGAGCACAGCCATCTCTCCCGTTGTCGCCAACGTGTTCGCCAGGGCCAGCCCGCCGTAACCGAGGGGACGAATCAAGAGAAGGCTCAGGAAGACGTTGCCCAGCATCGCCGCCAGGCCGACCAGCACCGGCGTGCGGGTATCGTGCAGGGCGTAGAAGGCGCGCGCCACGATTTCCACCACTGAATGGGCAACGAGCCCGGCAGCGAAGAAGGTGAGCACGTAGGCCACGGCTGCGGTGGAGCGTTCATCAAACGCGCCGCGCTGCAACAGGAGCCGGATAAGAGGCTCGCGTAAAATGATAAGCCCCACGGTAGCCGGCATCGCCAGGAACGTGACACCCCGTAGCGTAGAGGCAAGGACGGCACGGAGGGCCGCGCGGTCATTGCGGGCGGCCAACGTGGCAAAGGTGGGAAAGGCGGCGGTGGCGATAGCCTGGGCCACGATGCCCTGGGGGAGCAGCATCAGGAGCCAGGCATAGTTGAGCGCGGCCAGGCTCCCCACGGCCAACCCGGAGGCGAGAATCGTGTTGACCAGGAAGTTCAGTTGCACCGCGGCCAGGCCCAGCACGCGCGGCCCCATCAGCCGCCCGACCTCCCGCACACCGGCCTCGCGCAAGCCCAGCACGGGCGACCAGCGCCAGCCCCGCCGCGCCACTTCGGGGATCTGCACCAACAGGTGGCCCGCCGCGCCCACGATGACGCCCATCACCAGGCCGCGCACGCCCCAACGGGGAGCCAGGAACCATGCTCCTGCGATGATGGCGAGGTTATAGACGACGGGGGCAAGGGCAGGCAGGAGGAAGTGCTGGTAGGCGTTGAGCATCGCCATGACGACGCCGCTGATGCCAAAGACCACCGTGGAGAGGAGCATCCCCCGCATAAGGTTGGCGGTCAGGGCTTGCTGCTCCGGCGGGAAGCCGGGCGCGATGACGAGACGCACTAAAAGGGGGGCCAGGAGCGCGGCCAGGGCTGCCAGTATAGATAGCGCCAAGAAGAGGAGATTGATGACCCCGCTGGCGAGACGGTCGGCTCCGGCGCGGTCGTTCCGCACCAGATAGCCGCTGAAGGTGGGGAGGAAGGCCGAAGCGAGCGCGCCCCCCGCCACCAGTTGGAAGAGGATGTCGGGGAGGCGGAAGGCGGCCAGGTAGGCATCCAGTTCGGCGCTGGTGCCGAAGCGCGCGCCGATGATGACCTCGCGCGCCAGGCCCGCGACGCGGCTGGCGACGAAGAAGACCATCACAGTGCCCGCAGCGCGGGCCATCTGCCCGGCGCGGGAGGGAGAGGTGGATGCCATTGTGTTCCGGTAGGCCCCCACCCTGCCCTCCCCCGCAAGCGGGGGAGGGTTGGGAGGGGGCTGAAACAAGTTTGCCCCAACGCCCGTCCTGGGGTATAATCGGCCCTGCAACTCTTAAACCGTCAACAAAGGAGCCGTATGCCGCCTGAGCTCGTCAACAGCATCGGCGTGGTGCTGCAAATCATCGTGGCCCTGGCGGGGGCGTTCTTGCTGGCCTTCTGGGTCAGCCTGGTCATCTGGGCTTTCCGCGATATTCGCTCTCGCACGCGCGACATCTTCGCGCAGTTGCTGGCCGCGCTCATGGTCCTTCTCTTCGGGCCCATCGGGCTTATGATTTACTTCCTTCTGCGCCCCAGGGAAACGCTGGACCAGGTCTATGACCGCCAGTTGGAGCAGGAGGCTCTTCTACAAGACATTGAAGAGCAACGAGCCTGCCCCAAATGCCATCGCCCTGTTGAAGAAGACTTCCGCCTCTGCCCTAACTGCCGCACACCGCTGAAAAAACCGTGCACCAATTGTGGCCGCCTACTCCATTTGGAGTGGGACGTCTGCCCCTACTGCGGCACCGAGGCAGCCAGCCCACGCGTCCATGCGCTGCCAGCCGAAGAGGAGCCGGAACCGGAGCCAGAGCGCATCGGCTAGGTTTTACTTCTCTCCCCTACCGTACGATCTCCACCTCACCGCATACCGCCTGCGCGGCAACCGTATCGGCCCCGGACGCGGCCACCTGTTGCCCCGTGCCATCCACCAACCCTACGACGACGCGATAGCGGCCCGGCGGCGTGACCGGATTCAGATTCACGTCCTGGTCGTCGCGCACCGCTTCGCCCACGAGCCAGCGGCTGGCCGGGAAACGGCGGACGGTGCTCGCGGCCCGATCTAGCCGGTCACCCCACACCTGCCCACCGCCGTCCACCAGGCGCACCACAGGCACGTAGTCTTGCGTGAGGGACGCGCTCGCCTGCCAATAGAGGGTGACGTGCACCCACCCGCTGGGCGGATGGGAACGGTCGTCGCGAGCGCGCAGGCGCGCGTCGCCCAGGCGACAGCCCGCCAGGCGCAAAGACGTACCGAAAGCGGCATCCAGTGGGCGGACGCCCGGCGGGAGGGCCGGATAGCGGGTGCGCACGGCGTACCCTTTGACCAGCACCCCCGCCGGATATTGCTCCGTCACCAGGGGATAGCGTTCCGAGAGCCACCACTCCACCAACCCATCAGGGTCAAAGGTGTCCGTGTGAGATTGCACCAGCCAGATGGTATCGTAACTGGCCATCCCTTCTAGCGGCGGCGCGACCTGGGCAAAGTCGCTCAGGCGGTCGTGGAAGGGGAAGAAGACCGGCAACGGGCCACGGTAATACTGGCGGAAGGCGACGTTCATGTAATCCACGTGTACCAGAATTGCATCGCCCGGCTCGCCGTGCTGCGCCACGTAGCGGGCGGCCTCGCGCCAATCTTCCCGCCAGTGCTGCGGCTCCCAGTTCTCGCGCAGGGCCATTGCCATTGCGCCTGCCACGAGCACCACTGCCATCAGGCCCACGATACGCTGCTGCCCAACGAACCAGCCCAGGAAGGCCGCGATAGCCAACAGGAGCGCGGGAACGATGGCGATGAAGTAGCGTGTCTCGGCCAGGACGAGGAGGTCGCGGCGGCCCAGGATGAGCGCAGTTGCCAAAGGGAGGATGAGAAAACCGGCCACGTATAAACGCGCGCGTCCGCGCGCAACGGCGAGACCGGCCAACGCCAGAGCCGCCACGACCCAGGGTACGAGGGGGCCTCCGGCGGCTTTGTGGATGGTCCAGGTCGTGAGCCAGCCGCCCAGCAGGGCAAGGGTGCGCGGCGGCGCGCTGCCGGGGAGGACGGCGGGCGTTGTCGTGGCGAGCCAGGCACGCCAGGCCAGCGGCGCGAAGCCGAGCGCGATGGCCGCGAGGGTTAGGAAGCCGAGTTCAACCCCTCTGAATCGTAGAGTGAGATCCCCCCTCACCCTACCCTCTCCCCTTCGGGGAGAGGGTTTTAGCCAACTCCCCTCTCCCGCAGGCGGGAGAGGGGCCGGGGGTGAGGGGGAATCTTGTCGCCGGAGTCGGCCACCTAACACCCACCAGAACACGGCCACTGGCAGCAGCACCGCGCTGAGGAGATAGGTGTAGAGCGCGGCCAACATCGCCACCACAGACGCGACGGCCCAGCGCGCCCGCCCCCCATCCAGCACACGCAGGAAGGCATAGAGCCC
>JADYZS010000135.1 GCA_020853075.1 Anaerolineae bacterium
CGCGAATACGCACTTGCGGACGGACGGCGTCAGAATGTTGCTTGCAGCGTCACTTAAGGTTGGGGTCAGACGCTATATTCAACAAAGCATTACGATGGCATATCCTGACCATGGGGACAATTGGATTACTGAGGATATGCCTCTTGATTCATCTCCAGAGCGCGCGCGGGTTTGTGCCCCTGTGATTACCATGGAGCAGATGATACGGAATACCTCGCTTGAAATGTTGCAATGGTGTATATTGCGTGGTGGTACCTTTGTGGGCAAGGACACGTTTCAGGAGAACACGATTGAAAGATTGCGGCTTGGTAAGGAAATTGTTCCCCGTGATGGCAGAAACTTTACTTCTCTTATCCACGTCTCGGATATGGCGACCGCAGTTGCTGCCGCGATTGAGAACGCTTCCGCAGGATCTATATTCAACATTGTTGACGAACCCATACGATATGGTGAATATCTTGACCGTTTGGCTGATTCACTAAGCGTACCCAGACCAAGCCGAGATAAGACAGTTCAATATCCACCTTCATGGCGTTGTAGCAATCAAGCAGCCCAAGCTGGGCTGAGGTGGCAGCCGCTGCATAGCACTATTCCTTGAACCGCAGAGACCGATAATGCGCCGCCTAACACCGCGTTGCAGCCGACTCGCTTCTGCTACGCTTTGGCGAGCGGTTGAACGCAGGCCGTTAGAGTGTCGCGATCCATCCCCTTCTTGGCGACGGAAACGGGTCTGCCAGGGGCGCGTTGTGGCTGTGGGCCACGCTTGCCTCTTTAGATAGCGTTGCATCACGATAGCATGGGCGCAACGAATCTTCGCGAAAGGTGTTACATCATCTGAGTCGAGTGCGCGCGGCTTGGCAATCCCTATCTGTCCGTGTCCCTATCCAACATGGTCAGTCGTCGCTGCCGAGTCCAGCCGGGCGTTCCGGTTCTTTGCCTCGTTCTCGCCCTGGTCACGTGGCAGGGCGTGGCCGCGCGTTATATCCCCGCTACCTCCGCCACTATCCTCATTAGCGAAGTACAGGTCCGAGGCTCGGCCTCGTCCGCGGACGAGTTCATTGAGCTGTATAACGCTGGCGATACACCCGTTGATCTCAAAGGCTATCGCCTGGCCTATCGCGACGCCACCGGCACGATGGAATTCCCTCGCGCCAGTTGGGACGCGAGCACGATAGTCCCGCCGCACCACCATTACCTGCTGGTGCGCAACCCTCCCAACGACTACGATGGTGCTGTTGCCGGAAACAAGTTTTTCTCCCCAGGCCTCGCCGATAACGGCAGCCTGGGCCTCTACGACCCGAACGGCCTGATCGTGGATTCTGTGGGCTGGGGCAACGCAGCCGGACTCTTTGTGGAGGGAGCGCCCGCTCCGTGGCCGGGCCCGGAAGAGAAGAGCATTGAACGTCTTCCCGGCGGCGGCGCGGGCAACGCCACCGACACCGACGACAATGCCTCTGACTTCGCCCTGCGCCTTGTCCCTGACCCGCAGAATCTGGCGAGTCTCCCCACCTGTCCCACCTGCCCCACGCCCACACCAACGGCGACACCCAGCGCCACGCCTACGGCCACCGAGACGCCAACTCCCACCTTCACCCGCAGCCCCACCGTGACAAAATCTCCCACTCCTTCCAGGACTGCCACCCCATCCAGGACTCTCACCCCATCTAGGACTCTCACGCCATCAAAGACTCCCACCCGAACTCCCACGTGGACACCGACCTCTGCCCCTACGTCGTTTGCGACGAGCATTGAGGGTTGGGTCTTTAGAGATGACAACGGCAACGGCGTGCGGGAACCGTGGCTGGGCGAGACGACGGGGATAGATGGCGTTCTCATCACCCTCCTCTTGCCCGACCATACGGCGCGTGTGAAGGCAACGGCAGGCGGCGGTTTTTACTCGTTTTGGGGCGTTCAGATCCAGGGAACCTACACGATCACCGAGACGCAGCCGCCCGGCTATACCAGCACCTCGCCCGACGTACTCGTTCTGGAGCCGGCGACGGGGCAGCGCAACATAGACAACAACTTCGGCGAGCGGGCCGCCACCCCCACGCCGACGCCGACGGTAACACCTGGCCCGACGCCCTATCTGCCGGGCGCGGTCCTTATCCATGAGGTCGCTTATGATGCCCTGGCGGGTGGAAACGACGCGGCGTATGAGTGGTTTGAACTTCACAACCGGACGGATGAGCCGGTGTTCCTGGGAGGCTGGACGATAGCCGACAACTCTGCCCGCGACGCGCTGCCACCGCTAACGCTCCCTCCCGGCGGATTCGTCGTGATCGCCGCGCGTATCGCCTCTTTCCTGGAGGATTATCCTGACTTCGTGGGCACGATAGTCGCCATCGCCGATGGGCGCATCGGCAATGGTCTGGCAAACACGGGAGACCGTCTCACCCTGTACGATCCCTCCGGCCATCCGATAGATGCCCTCTCCTACGGCGATGATGCCAGCATCTTCAATCCGCCTGCGCCGGGTGTAGTTGCAGGCCATTCCCTGGAACGGGAGCCAGGCGCGCCGGATACCGACACCGCGACTGACTTTGTGGATCGGTCAGCCCCTTCTCCCGGTGGCATGCCACAGCCCACGCCGACCGCCACGGTGACGCCTACCGCTACGGCGACCCAAACCCCGACGTCTGCCGTCTCGCCGCCGGCATCGCCAACTCTGCTCCCTTCTTCCACACCGACGCCCATCGTTACTGAGATGGTCACCGCCACCGCCTCTCGGACGCTGACGCCGACCCGCACGGCGAGCGCGACACGCATACCAACCGCCTCGCCAACGCCTACGCACACGTCGTCGCCTACACCAACGCCAACCTCATCGCCTATGCCAGCGCTCCCGCTCCTGATCGGCGAGTTTCTCTACGATGGCCTGTTGCCGGGCGATGAGGGCGACGAGTTCGTGGAACTCTATAATCCGCTGGCCGTTGACGTGGATCTCAGGGGCTACAAGGTAGGAGACGAAGAGAAGCGCGGCGGCAGCGAGGGCATGTACGTTTTTCCGCCGGGCGCGCGCCTGGCAAGCGGGCAAGTTGTCCTCGTGGCGAAGAACGGGATGGCTTTTCGCACCCGCTTCGGTTTCGTGCCGGATTACGAATTGGCTTTGGGCGGCACCGACGCGCCAGAGATACCCAATCTGGTTCGCTACACGGCCTGGGGTCGCGGCAGTTGGAGCCTCTCCAACCAGGGCGACGAGATCATCCTGCTCGGCCCTCAGGATGAGGTAGTGGACGCGGTCGCCTACGGGCAGGGTGATTTCGCCGCCGTCGGCCTGGTGGGGAGACTCAATGCCTTGGCGCCCGACTCTGCCCAGCGCGTCGCCGCCTGGGATCACGCCGATATGACGGCGGATTTTGCGGTGGACGCGCCAATGCCCAGCCAACCTCTTCCCTTGCCGGAGCCTACCATCATACCGCCCGCACCGATGTCCGGCGGCATGTTCGCCTATTTCGGCGCGCTGCGAGGCCAGAGCAACTACGCGCAGGGTCGCGGCCCCGCGCCTTATGCCTGGGCCGTCGCTCGTTCGCATGGTCTCCACTTCCTGGCACTGAGCGAGAGCGACGGCGCGCTGGACGACGCGAGTTGGCGGACTCTCGGCCAACAAGCAGAGGCAGCCACCGTGCCCGGTCTGTTTGTGGCCCTGCGCGCGTTTGAGATGGGCCCGCGCGACCATCCTCATCTCAGCATCTACGGGACACAGGCGTACACGACGACGCAGGCTGCTGCGGCGGACGCCTGGCTGGCCTGGCTTTTGGCGCATCCGGAAGCGTTGGCGATCTTCGCCGCCCCCGACTCTGATGGGAGCGGCGAACCCGGCGATTTTCCCTTTGCCCCCGATATTGCAGCCCAGGTAGTGGCCTCGGAAGTGGGACACGGCGTGGGCGAGGAGCACCGCCGCTACGAGGCTGCCTACCTTCGCGCGTTGAATGACGGCTGGCGCGTCGCGCCGGTCGGCAATGCCGACGATGACCGCGCCTGGGGCGGGCGTTCGCCCCTGCGTACAGGGTTGGTGGCCGCGGCGCTGACCGAGGTGGATCTGTTGGCTGCGCTGCGCGCCCGCCGTGCTTTCGCGACGGAAGACGCGAACCTCGCGTTGGCGCTGCGCGCGGGCGAGACCTGGATGGGAAGCGTAGTTCCCCCAACGAACGCTCTAACCTTATCTGTTTCTTTCTATGATCCGGATGCAGAGCCGATAACGTTGGAACTGTGGGATCGCGAGATCATACTGGCCCATCGGGAGTTCACCGGCCAGGCCGGTGGTGTGTGGCAGATCAACGTTGTCGGCGCGGCGGGACACTACTTCCTGCTGCGCGCGGTGCAGGCCGATGGCGACCTGGCCCTCGCCACGCCCATCTGGATCGCCGGGGAAGCCGCGCCCGACGTCATCCTTCTCAACGAGGTGCTCCCCTCGCCTCGCGATGTGGACTGGGATGGCGATGGCGAAGCCAATGCCGAAGACGAATGGGTAGAACTCTACAACCCCGGTGCGCTGCCGGTCGCGTTGGCAGGCTGGCAACTCTCGGATACCTCGGTCGGCTCGCCTTATACCATCCCAGCGGAGACAGTTCTGCCTGCCAACGGCTTTTTTGTGCTCTATCGCTGGGAGACAGGTTTGGCCTTGAATACCTCCGATGAGACGGTGACGCTCCGGCGGCCCGATGGGAGCATAGCCGATGCGCTCCACTATGAAGGCTTCGCTGGCTGGGATCAATCATGGTGCCGGACGGTAGATGGTGCGGGTAGGTGGACGGCGGAGTGCGCAGCGACACCCGGCGGCCCGAATCGCCTTCGCCCCGCGGCTCCTCCTCCGCCTCCCCCGCGGCGGGTCACCGTGGCAGAAGCCCGCACACTGCCTGAGGGAACCGAGGTCATTATAGAAGGGCAGGTGACCGTACCCCCGCCTTACTTCGGCAGGAGCATCTACGTGCAGGATTGGAGCGGTGGCCTCAACGTTTATCTGACGCACGGCGAATGGCCCGATCTGAGCGAGGGCGAGCAGGTGCTTCTTGTGGGCCGGTTAGACGACGTGCGAGGCGAGCGGCAACTGCGCATCGCCAACGAGACCTTTTTGACCCGGCTTGGCGCGGCCGAGCCTCTGCGCCCGCAGCGGGTGAACTCAGGTCAGATAGGGGAGCCGCTAGAGGGCCTGTTGGTGATGATCTTCGGGCAGGTGATGGAATTACAGGCGGATGCCATGATCCTGGACGATGGCAGTGGCCCGGCACGGGTCTATGTGCGTGAATCCACCGGCTGGAACCGGCCTCGCCTGCGTCGTGGTGAGTGGTGGGCTGCGATTGGCGTCGTCAGCCAATACGGGACGCAGGGGCCCTACACCGACGGCTACCGCCTGCTGCCCCGCTACCCCCATGATCTGGGGCACACGCCCCCGCCGGATCTACTTCCCGAAACAGGTGCGCCCTCGCCGCCCTAACCGTGGCCGGCTTATGATATAATGGAATTATGACCACCGACATCGGGCTCACTTCAGGAGAGACGACCCTGCCTGAGAGAAAGCCGTCCGACCGCCGGACATCCCCGCGCCCGCAAAAGGATGACCGCGAGTGTTGGGTCTGCGGTGCGCCGACGGTCTATCGTCTCTGCAAGATCATCTGTACGGCCTGCGGCTTCACCCGCGATTGCAGTGACCCCTGAAACAAAGACGCCCCGAAGGGGGCGTCTCTTCGCTTCTTCCTTGAAGCATTGTACGGTTCAAGCCATCGTATGCCGGTTCAGTTCACGCGCTCGGCCTCGCGCCCCGCGTCACATTCAGCGTCA
>JADYZS010000136.1 GCA_020853075.1 Anaerolineae bacterium
GGAGCGGCAAGACCGCCATCCTGGCTCGCCTGGCGCTGCGCGCCGCAGAGGTGGCAGAGCAGGCCCTGGATGCGCCAGTTACCGGAGCCCGCAGCCTCCCCCTGGTGCCCGTGTTGGCGGATCTGTCGGGTACGCGTGACGAGGTCTCTGCCGCCCGTCTGGTGCAGCGTGGTTTCGCTCGCGTCGGTGTTGCCCTGGCGTTACAGACCGCGCGCACGCTCGTACAACAGGCTCCTCTTCTTCTCCTCCTGGACAACCTGGATCGTGCCTGGGATCGCGCGATCTTGAAGGCTTATGCACCGGCAAAGAGCAACCAAACATCCAACCTGCGCATGGTCATCGCATGCCGCGAGGACGCCTGGGATGAGAAAGATGGACGAGGATGGGAGACCGCCCACCTCTTGTCGCTGAGCCAGGGCGCGGTTGAGACCTATCTGAAGGTCAGACTATCTACGGACGACGTCGCCGCGCTTCAGAATGACGCTGAATTGTGGTCACAATTGAGTACCCCTCTCTTCTTGAGCGCCGCTGGAGAAGGCCAACCGCTGAGCCGTGCAGCTGTGACCGGTCGCGTAGCGGCCCGGCTCCTGCCGGAGAACTTGAGCGTAGACAACCCCACGTTGGGACGTCTAGCGATGACCCTCGTGGCGCTAGGCGGAAAACCGCTCAGCCGCCGTCGCTGGCAGGGCTTCACCCAGGAAGAAGCCGCTCTGAGCAATGCCATCCTTTCTGGTCTGCTACAATCGCGCGAGACCGATGATGCCATTCAATTTGCCCATCCCGGTCTGCTAGATTACTGTGCAGCCCGTGCGCTCCTCACAGGAGCCAAGCCGCGAATCTCCCTCTCTCGCCTGGTGAGCGACGCCGAAGGCCAGCGAGCCTGGCAAGGTACGCTTGTGCAACTGTGCCAGATGTCGCCCCAGGCCGATGACGTGATCCGGCAATTATTGGCAGGCAACGATGCCTCAGCCGACGCCGCCGTTGCTGTCATGCAGATATTGCACGGTTCTGACAATGCGGGATTAGGCGAAACGTTGTCGTCCCTACGTCTGAGCGCGGAAGCCAGGCAGCGTGCAGGCGCGGCCCTGCGCCGGGCAGGCTTGGGGCAGGCTGCATCTAAGGTTCTGTTACGCGCCCTGGATTCCGCACCTGAGGCAGCAAAGGCCGTGCCCGGTCAAGCCATACGTTCCGCAGCCGCTGCCGCGCCAAAGGCCACCGCCATGCCCCCTGCTCCAACGCCTACTACGCCGGAGGAGTTACGCCGCGCCCTGGAAGACGCACAGCGCTTTGTCGCCAGGACATCTCACGAACTGGCGCTGACTCTTCAGGGTGAGAATCAACTGGAAGCCGCAGTCCAGGCGGCGCGCACGGCAGCGGATAACCAGCCAGCGGAAGCCACGTACCGTCGCACGCTTGCCGTCATCTTGTCGGGTCTGGGTCGCGTGGACGAGGCCCTGGCACAGATGGCAGAGGCACAGCGACTGGCTCCCTCCGATGCCGGCCTGGCCGTGGAGGCTGCGCAGTTCTACGCGGCGGCGAACCGCGCCGAGCCGGCCATCGTGGCCTATCGGCAGGCCATCGCCCTACAACCCTATAATGCCGAAGCCCACCACGCTGTGGCGCAACTCCTCATTTCCGTAGAGCGCATCCCGGAGGCTATCGCCAGCCAGCAGGAGGCCACACGCCTCGCGCCCGAACGGGCCACGTGGTGGATAACGCTGGCCCGGCTCTACCTGACCCAGGGCCTTCGTTCCAGCGCCCAGGAAGCATACGAACACGCAGCAGCGGTGCTGAGCACGATTCGGGAGGACGAGGCTGCCGAAGAATCACTGGCGTACCTGGGCGAGTCGCTGCTCGCCACGGGGCGTTGGCAGGAAGCCGCCCGCGCTTACCAGAGCGCGGTTGACCTTGCCCCTCGCGCCGAGCACCTCAAGGGTCTCATGCTGGCTCGCTATCATACGGGCGGATGGTCCGCAGCGATTGCCGCCGCGCACAGGGTCTTGCAGATCCAGCCCGGCGACGTGGACGCGCAACGGCTGCTGGCGTTAGCCTACCGCGGCGGAGAAGACTGGCCCCACACCATAGAGACCGCGCAGGTCGCCTTGCAAGCCAGCCCAACCGATGCGAGCCTGTGGCTGGCCTACGGTGAGGCCTCTCTGCGCCTCGGCAATTTGGACGAGGCGCGCCAGGCTCTTGGTCAAGCCTGTGCGCTGGCCCCGCGCGATGCGCTGGCGCGGCAACTCTATGGCGAAACCCTGGAACTGGCTGGTGATTGGGCCGCGGCTGCGCAACAATACGAGTACCAATTAGACCTCTCGCCGGACGATCCGGTCATCTATCGCCGTCTCGGTTTGGCCCGTCGGCGAGCAGGCGATGCCGTCGGTGCGGAGGCTGCTTTCCGCCGCGCCCTCTCCCTTGCCCCCGACACTGGCGAACTGCACTATCTGTTAGGACAGACGCTCCGTGACCTCGGTCAACTTCATGCTGCGCTCATCTCGCTGCGCACAGCCTGCCAATTGAGCCCTCGCGAGGCTGGTTTCGCTCAGGCTCTGGCTGAGGTGTCGGCCTCTATCTCTCCCCTGCCCCAAGCCCAGGCCGACGCCGAACGAGCCGTACGCCTGGCTCCACAGGATGCCGGCCCGCGCGTCTTGTTGGCCGACGTGTACGAACGCCAGGGCCTTCTGCGCGAGGCCGTACACGAGTTCGCGCAAGCCGTGGACCGTGCGCCCGGCGACGCAGGGATACAACAGCGCTACATTCATACCGTCCGCCTGGCAGCCGAGGCAACAGCCGAGAGGCTCTCACCGGAGGCTTATCGGCGTGCTGAACGTACCATGCAGCAGGTTCGCGCCCTCGTGGGAGAAAACCCACACCTGCTGCAAGACATGGCTATCATTACGTGGCAGTACGGGGACCACCCGGCGGCAGTGGAACTCATGCGGCAAGCGTTGGCTCTGAACCCCAATGACACGGAGGCGCGCCGCTGGCTGGGGATGGCCTATCGGGAGATCGGCTCTTTAGAAGAGAGCGTGCAAGAGTTGAGCAACGTCGTCCAGCGCGCGCCCCTCTCTGCCGAAGGGCGGGCAGAATTAGCGGCAACCCGGCGCCTTCTCCGGCAATGGGACGAGGCGGCCCGCGAATGGCGTGCCGCTTGCGAGTTGCAACCCGACAATGCCGACTATCTGGCCCGGCTGGGCGAGGCGCTCCTGGAGACAGGTGATGTAGAGGGAGGCCGCGAGGCTCTGGAACAGGCTATCGCCCTGCAGCCGGACAACGCCGAGGCTCACTACAACTTGGGCCGCGCCGCCGAAGCCCAGAGCCAGTGGGATCGGGCCGCGCGGGCCTATGGCATCGCGGTCAACCTGGCACCTGGGCACGGCGACGCCCACTACCGGCTGGGTCGTGTCCTTGCGCATTTAGGCGAGTGGGAGCGAGCAGAAGCGCAATTGCGCGCTGCCGTTGAGTTGAACGACCAGAGAGGCGACTGGAACCGGGATCTCGGCGCGGCCTTAGACGTGCTCGGAAAACCGGACGAGGCCCTGACCCATTACCTGCGCGCGATTGAGCGGGGCCACCGGGAGCCCAGGCTTCTATATGCTGCGGGCGCGCTGCAACGGAGCGCAGGCCGCCTGGCCCAGGCGCGCGCCCTGTTGGAGCAGGCCGCGCAGACGGAAGCGGGGAATGCCCGCACCGCATTTGAACTGGCACTGACGCTGGATGGCCTGGGCGATGCCTCAGGCGCCCAGGCTACGTTAGCCCGCGCCCTTTCTTTAGCGCCGGAGGACGAAGGCCGCTATCGTTGGGAGTGGGCACAAACGCTGTGGTCTCACGGGCGTCGCGCCGAAGCCGAGCCGCACCTACGCCGGGTCACCGAGTTGGATCCCGACCATGCAGAAGCGATCACCTATCTGGCCCAGGTACGGCGGGAGCAAGGCCAGCCGGCGGAAGCGCTGGCCCTGGTGGGACAGGCGCTCAAACGACAGCCGAAATCGCCTGCCCTTCACCGCCAGGCTGCCGAATTGAGCGAGCAACTTGGATACCATCGCGAAGCGGCTGCGCATTTGATGGAGGCGGTGTCGGCCCAACCGGCTGATGCCGAACTCCGTTATCGTCTTGGCTACGTGTTGGCTACCGCTGGCGAGCGTGAGCAGGCACTGGCACAATTCCGCCAGGCGCGGCGGCTCGCGCCGGAAGTGGGCGACTACGTTCTCGCTCAGGCGCAATTGGCGGAGGAAACCGGGCGCACCTACGAAGCAGAAGAGGCATTGAGCGCGGCGGCTGCGCTGCGACCTGATGACGTAGCCCTGCAGACGCGCGTCGGCGCGCTGGCGGCCACTCGCGCCGATTGGCCGGTGGCACGGGCTGCCTGGGAGCGTGTCTTGGCAAGAGCGCCGCAGAATTTGCGCGCGCTCCTCGGTGCAGCCGAGGCCGCCGAGAAGATGGGCGATTCCGACGCGGCTGCCTCGCACCTTGCGGTGGCCGCCACCATCGCGCCAGGCGATCCGGTTCTGTTGGCACAACTGGGCGCGAATCTGCTGCACACGGGGCAGCCAGAAGAAGCGCGCCGCCGCCTGCAGGCCGCGCTGGACTTGGAGCCCAACAACGCCGAGGCTTGGCTGAACCTGGCCCTGGCGAACGTGCAACTCAAGGAATCCGAAGAAGCCACAAGAGCCTACGAACAGGTCGCACGCCTGCAACCGGAGGAATCCGACGTCTGGCAGGCGATGGCGAGGTTGTACAGCGAGGCCGGTCGCCTGGAGGACGCCGTGGCTGCTTATGAACGCCTGGCACGCCTCCGCCCTGGCGAACGCCAGCAACACATAGCCCTCGCGCAATCTCTATCCACGCTGGAACGATTCACGGAGGCCATCCCGCACTATCAGGACGCCATCGCGCTGGATCCCCTGGAGCCGAGTCCCTATCTTCCCCTTGCACTCATCCTCTCCGCCGAGGGACGAGATCGGGAAGCGCTGCCGCTCCTGGAACAGGCAACGATCCTGGATCCCAAAGACTCGGCGGCATGGCTGGCGCTGGCTCGCTCGGCGGAGTCACTGAACGAGCAGAGCACAGCGTTGGCAGCCTTGCGCCGTGCTGGCAATCTGCTTCCCGCTTCGCCCTCATTGCTCTCCCGGCTGGCCGAGGCAGCGGCTGCTCTCGCGCTCCCGTACGAGGCGACCTATGCGCTGCAACTGGCGGCAGGGATGGAGCCCGACGACGCGGAGTTGGCGGCACGTTCCGCCCTGGCCCTGGCCGACTTGGGCCAGCCGCACCTGGCTGTGCCTGCTCTGCGGCGGGCCAGCACGCTGGATCCCCACAACGCCGAGGTCTGGCTGCAACTGGGGCGGGCTCTTCTGGCTTTGGAGCTGATCGCCGACGCCGTGGCCGCCTTGCAGCGGCTGGTCCAGTTGGACCCCGGACGCACCGACATCTTGCGTCTGGTGGCCGGTCTGGCACGAGCCCACCAACTCTGGGCAGAGGCGGCCATCGCCTACCAACGCCTGGCGAACTTCCAGCCTCGCGAGCCGGAACACTGGCTTAACCTGGGGAACGCTTGCGCGCAACTGCGACAGCCCGACCGGGCGATGACCGCGTATGACCGGCTCGTGGAGTTGGAGCCCAAGAATCCATCCCATTGGCTCGCGCTCGCCTCCGCCGCGTTGGATGCCGGGCAGACCGCCCCCGCGCTGCGCGCTTTCCGCCGTGCCATGCGGCTCGCCGAGCACCCCTCACCGGATGAGCTCTTGCGACTGGCAAGCATGGCGGGGGCCTTGCACCTCCCCTCGGAAGCGATGTATGCCTTACAGCGCGCGGCAGACTTCGGGATGGAAAGCCCCTCTGTACTCTCGCCCCTCGCGCTGACCCTGGCCTCGCTGGGACAGGCGCACCTGGCTCTGCCGATAGCCCAGACCGCCCTCCAGATGGACACGCGCACGCTGGATGCCAGCGCGGCGTTGGCGCTGTCGGCTTCGGCTTTGGGATTATACGAGGAACACCTGCCGCATCTGGAGTCGGCTGCCTCGGTGCTGCCGGCACTCTTGCCGCACCTGGCACGGGCTCAGGCGGCTGCCGGTGCATTGGATAAGGCCATCATGACACTGGAGCGGGCGCTATCCTTCTCGCCGGATGAACCGGCGCTTCTGCGCCCTCTGACCGCAACCCTGGCGAAGTTGAATCGCCTGGACGAGGCCCTGGACTATTGGCATAAGTTGAACGCTGGTGGCGCTGCCGATGACGCCATCTCGGGGCCCTTGGGGGTCGCGTTGGCAACGGGCAATCGTCACCGCGAGGCCGTCGCGCCCCTGGAAGCGGCGCTGGCTCGCGTAAGCAACCCGGTCTATCAGCGGGCCCTGGGCGAATCCCTCCTGGCTCTGCGTCGTCCCGACGAGGCGGCCTCTGCCTTACTACAAGCCGCAGGTGCATCAGGTGGGGATGCGAATACCCTCCGTCTTCTGGCCCAGGCACAGATGGAATGTCAGCGCTGGGAGGACGCGGCGGCAACCTTGCGTCGCCTCACCGATCTGGCTCCGCAAGACAACCAGGCCTGGGCCGCACTGGGCCGCGCCTGGTCGGCCACAGGCCAGTACCGCGAGGCCGCGGAAGCATTGCAGCGTGCCACCCGCCTGCGTCCCGACGAGGCCACCATCTGGCTTGCCCTGGGCGAAGTTTATACCCATCTGGGGGAACCACAACGCAGTGCCCAGGCCATTGCTCGCGCGACGCGGCTCCTACCCGATGATACCGCCGCCTGGCACTCCCTGGCCGAGACGGAAATGCGCGTGGGCCGGTGGGAGGAAGCCGCCCACGCCTTTGAGCGGCTGACCGAACTGGAGCCGGACGAGCCGGAGCACTGGTCGGCTCTCGCCCAGGTACGCGCGCAGGCGGGACATCTGGTGGAGTCGGCAGAGGCATCGCGCCAGGCGGCTCGCCTCGCGCCAACGCCTGAACGCTTCCGCATCCTGGCGCAAGCGTTCCTCAAAGCCCAGAGGCCGGAGCAGGCCGCCGCGGCCTTACAGGAATCCCTGGCTCTTGACCCTTACGACGTGGAGGCCTATCGCCTTCTGGCCGACGCCGCGGCTGCCCGTGGACAATGGCAGGAGGCAGTACGCGCCTTGCAACAGGCGAGAGAGTTGCAGCCAGAAAACCCCCAGGTATCGGCAGACCTGGCTCATGCCCTGGCTAAGGCGGGGCGCGGCCAAGAAGCAGTCGCTGCGCTGGCAGAGCGGGTAGAACAGGTTCCCGACGATGCGGCTTCCCGCCTGGCCCTGGCGCAACTTTCGGAAGGGCTGCAACGACCCCACGAGGCCGCAGAGCACTACCGGCAATTGGTGGCGATGGCGCCCGACAACCCTGCTGCGCACCGGCAGTTGGCCGACTTCTACGTGCGACGCGGAGACGTGGCCTCAGCCATTAGTCAACTGGAACGCGCTGTCTCGGCCATCCCCGGCGACATTGGGCTCCGTTACCAACTTTCCACGATCCTGGCGCAACAGGGCCACCACATGCGCGCCCTGGTTGCCGCCGAAGGAGGGCTGGAATTCGCCCCCGACGAGCCATCGCTGCTGAGGGCGCGCGTCCGGGCCCTCGCCGGTCTGGGCCGTTGGGCAGAGGCAGAGGCAGCCGCCAAGCGCGCCGTGGAAGGGAACGAAACCAACGCCGAATTGCACGCCATCCTGGCCGAGGCGTATCAAGCGCGCGGCGAGCACCTGAGCGCGCGCGCCGAACTGCGGCGGGCCGTGGAACTTGCGCCGCAGGAAGGCCGCTGGCAACGGGCCTACGGCGCGACGGTGCGCACGGTAGGGATGCTGAAGGGTCTCACCCGCAGCGACTACGACGCAGGCATGGCAGCCCTGGAAAAGGCCCTGGAGTTGGAGGGCGAACTGGCAGAGACGCGTATGGAGATGGGCCTCCTCTCCTGGTTACGGGGCGAGCGGGAGCGGGCTCTGGTGTATATGGCGCGAGCCGTTGAACTGGATCCTGACAAGGCAGAGTATCGCCTGAATTTGGGTACGGCCTACCGTGCCGCAGACCGCATTCAAGATAGCATCCCCCACCTGGAACGTGCGCTGGCGCTGGCCGCCGACCGCGCTGACACCTACTTTGAACTCGGCGAAGCGTACCGCGCTCTCAACCAGCCCAAGAAGGCAGCGAAAGCCCTGGTGCGAGCGGTAGAAATGGAACCTCAGAACAGTGAGTACCAGTTTGCCCTGGGACAGCTCCTCGCCGGCCTCGGCGAGTGGGACGAGGCCACGGAAGCCCTACGCCGGGCCGTTGAATTGCGGCCAGACGCTACCGATTGGCCCCGGCTCCTGGCAGATGCCCTGGCCGCGCGCGGCGACCTGCGTGCAGCCCTGACCCAATACGAGCGGGCTACCGAAATTGAGCCGGACGATGCCATCGCCTGGCACAACCTCGCGGCAACTGCCCGTCGCCTGGGAGACCGGGCAAAGGCCATCCGGGCACTGGAAAAAGCGTTGAGCCTGACACCGGGCGTGGCCGAGTGGTGGAACGAGATGGCCTCGGACCTGGAATCAATAGGCGATTTTGAGCGGGCTGCCACCACCTATAAACAGGCCTACACGCTAGACCCGGAGCGTACCGACTACCTTCTGCGCCAGAGCATGGCGGTCTTCAGGAGCGGCGACGTCCGCAATGCGCTCGCCATCTTGCAGAACACCGTGTCTGAAGACCCTGCTTTCGCTGCAGCCTACGAAGCGACGGGTGACATAGAGTGGCAACGAGGGAACACCCGCCGCGCGGCAGAGGCATACGAACGAGCCATCGCCGCAGAACCCCGGAACGCCGCATATTATGTAAAACTGGCACGGGTTCGCCGCAAAGTTCAGCGCAACGACGAGGCGATTGAACTGCTGGGGAAGGCTGTACAGTTCTCCCCTCAGTGGGCCGAAGCCTACGCCGAACTGGGCGAACTCTACGAACAGCAAGGTCGTTTGGATGAGGCGGTACAAGCCTACCAGCAGGCAATCGTCAGCGACCGTAACAACACCGAGTATCACCTGCGCCTGGGCCGCCTCAGCCGGAGAATGGGGTACGACGACAAAGCCCTCGCCCATTTCCGCATCGTGGCTGACATGGAGCCCGATCTGGCCGAAGCGCACTACGAGGTGGGATTGGGGTTGGCGAAACGGGAAGAGTACGACGAGGCAGCGCGATTCTTTGAGCGAGCGGCACAACTGGCGCCGGATGAGCCGGATTATCATTTTCACCTGGGCCTCACCTACCGCCAGCTGCGTCGGTTCGCCGACGCCGCTACCGCCTTCCGCACGGTCTTGCGCCTGCAGCCGACGAACGCCGAGGCGATGCGCCAGTTAGCGACCATGGGCGTCGCCGGTCTCTTTGATCGCTCTGGCCGCGGGCCGCGCCGATGACGACTTCACGCCAGCAGAGTAGAGAATCATGCCCACAACATCTTCTGCCACGATAGACGCCGAGGTGAGCGATTTCCAGTCTCTCGTCTCGCATCTGGAGCGGGAACCCCGTCTCAGCGCGCCCCCGCGCAGCAGGGGCCCAACTCAGTTCATCCTTTCCAGCCGCCAGGCTTTGACCCGCAAATATGGGCCGCGCGGCTTCACCGCTATTGACCAGGCCCTGCGAGACCTCGCGGACCGCGCCACTCGCAGCCGCGGCGCCGAGGCGGTGATGCTCTACGTGGATGACGCCGATTCGCTGCATCCTTTTGGCCTATCGCCGGCAGACCCTACGGACGCTACAGCCATCAAACGCCTGGTTGAGGCCATCAGCGACGGGGTGGCCGACGGGAACCAGGAGCCGCCCTCTATCATGATCGCTGGTGGCGATGCCATTGTGCCGTTCCATCGTTGGCCGCGCACTGAAGAAGGTCAGATATTGACAGACGCCCCCTACGCGGCCCAGGGCGATCAATACTTCCGGCCTGCGCGCCCTGTGGGTCGCCTCCCCGATGCGCCCAATCCTGACCTGGGATACTTCTTGCACCTGATCGACGGCGCGGCAGAAGCCCACGAGATGGCCCGCGCGGCCAACACCTTCGGGAATTGGCTGCGCCAAACCCTGGCAGGTGGCGTCAGGGGGACACGCACGCTCCCCGCCTATGGCTACGCCGGAAGCCTGTGGAAAGAGGCCGCCCGCGAGGTCTTCCGTGTCATCGGCGAGCCGGACCGCCTGCGTATTTCGCCCCCTCTCAGCCGGGCGGACTTCGCTCAAGAGGCAGCCGGGCCCGCCCTGATCTTCTTCAGTCTGCGGGGATTACGCCAGTCGCCGGGTTGGTACGGGCAATATGATCCGTCGTTCGCCGCCGATTTTGAACCGTTTCCCCTGGCCCTGCGTCCGGAGGACCTCACTCCCTGGCAAACGCTCACCGCCATCGTCTTCAGCCAGGCTGGCTTCGGCGGCGATCTTATGGGGAAGTCGCCACGGGAGTCCATGACCTTACGGCTCCTTTCCACCCAGGCAGTGGCAGTGGTCTCTTCCACGGCGTTGTCTTGCGGTTCCATGACACCGCCTTTGGTGGGTGCAGACCTGTTAGCCCGCTATTTTTGGGAGGGGCTAGGCTCCGCGCTGACGGTCGGCCAGGCCCTGATGGATGCGAAGGTGCGCTACACGCGAGACGTGATGGCCTATCAAGGCTATCTGGATCTGGATGACCAGAAGACGCTCCTCAGTTTTCACCTGTTCGGCGACCCCACCCTCTTACCGGCGGGCCAGGTCGTGGCGAGAGAGCGCAGCATGCACGACCGTCTGCAAGGCGACGCGCCGCCGGCCGTCCGTTGCCAATTGCGCGCTGTGCCGCAAAGTCTTGCCACCGTGCCGTTGGATTTGCAGAGGCGAGTCTTGGACTACGTCTCGGAGCGACTGCCGCATTTGGCCGACGCCCGGTTAACCGTGACGCGGCCCATCTTGTGCGCCGGTGATTGCGTGGGTCGCTGCCGCATCGCCGAGGCCATGTACCGTGCGACGCAGCCGGGCGCGCTCAACGTCAACTACGTATTCACGTTCACGAGCCTACAGCGGCTACCGGGGACCGAGGCCGAGCTGAGCCTGGCGCGTATCACGGTCAGCCCAAGGGGTGACCTGCTCAAAGTGACATTATCACGCTAGGTCGGGTGGCGTGTTGGTTCTTTTTCAACCACGGGACGGGGCGGGGATCGAGACCGCCCCGTTCCACTTTGGCAAAGTTAGACAAAGCATATACAGCCCACCAGGCCATTGACACATGACAATCTGATGCGAACAACCTGTGGATAACCCGGCAAATATCGCGCGCCGGTCAGGACCATAGGCCAGCCTTCGGATTATTGACAGATGGCAATTGATCTGGGATGTCCTGTGGATAACGAGCCAACGCCCCGGCGACGTGACGTGGATGGGGTGTTTCCGCAGCCCGTGGAACCGTGAAACAATCCCCCGCGCCGACTCCCCACCCCGCCAAGGGTGTATATTCCCCGGAATGGCCTGTTGACAGAGAGAACTCCCCCTCATCTCCAGCCCCTCTCCCGCGTACTCGTGCGTTCTTCCCAACACCAAGCGGGAGAGGGGCGATCATACTCTCCCAAAGGGGTTCTCCCAGCGGGTCGCCGCAGTGTTATCAACCTTAAATTTTACACAATTTAGACAGATACTATTGACAAAATAACTGAATTGTGGTACGATGGGGCCGTCGCCGAGAGGAAGAAAGGAGCCGACACGATGAGCGCGACACCTGGTTTCAATAGTACACCGGCCGGGCAGATCGTGGAATTGCTCCAGCGCCAGGGCCCTATGAGTGTCAAAGATATGGAGACGGCGTTGGGTGTGACCACAACCGCCGTGCGCCAGCAAATCGCCAACCTGGTGGCAGAGGGCCTGGTGACCTCGCGTGTCGTGCGGGAAGGCGTAGGACGGCCCCATTTCGCGTACTCTCTCACCGACAAGGCCCGCTCCTTGTTTGCCTGCTATTGCGACGATCTGGCTTTGTCACTGTACGAGGAACTCGTGAAAGAGGTCGGCCCCAGCAAGGTGAACTCCCTATTGGAGCGTGTCGGCCAGCGCCTGGCAGAGCAGTATGCCGGGCAATTGAAATCAACTGCGCTGCGAGAACGGGTGGCCGACTTCTCACAGATATTGCAAGCCAAAGGCATCTTGTCTGACGTTTCGCCCACGGCAGATGGGCTGATACTGAAGGCCTACAACTGCCCTTATTATGAATTGGCGGTAGAACATCGCGAGATATGCTCTATGGAGCAAGATATGATGTCCCGCGTCTTAGAAGCCGACGTCGCCCTGACCCATTGCATGCACGATGGTCACCAGGGCTGCCAATTCGTCGTGCGCGCTGTTCCCGCTCCCGGCCAACTGGCGAGCGGCTGACACCTCTCTCTACTCAGGAAAGGAGACCGACTCTCAATGGGGTCTGAATTAGTGGTACGAGACCTGCACGTCAACGTGGAAGGGAAGGAAATCCTCAAAGGCGTCAATCTGCAGGTCAGACAGGGTGAGGTCCACGCCCTGATGGGGCCCAACGGGTCTGGCAAGTCCACCCTGGCCTACACCCTGGCAGGACATCCGAAATACGAAGTGACCGACGGCGAGGTGTTGTTGGACGGCGAGAACCTGTTGGAAATGGGAGCCGACGAACGGGCCCGCAAAGGCATCTTCCTTGCCTTCCAATATCCCACGGCGATCCCAGGTGTCAACATGGCGAACTTCCTACGCACCGCGGTCAGTCGTGTCCGCGCCGCGCAGAGCGACAACGCGGGCAGCGCCAGAGATGGCGGCGAGTTGATCCCCATGCGAGAGTTTCGCAAGGAACTGAACTCCTCCCTTTCAATGCTCAAAATGGAGAGCGATTTTGTGCGCCGCTATCTGAACGATGGCTTCAGCGGCGGCGAGAAGAAGCGGGCCGAGATCCTGCAGATGGCTCTCTTGCGCCCCAAGATCGCCATCCTGGACGAGACAGATTCCGGACTGGATATAGATGCTCTGCGCGTCGTCTCCGAGGGGGTCAATGCCCTCTCCGGCACGAACCTGGGCGTCCTCCTCATCACACACTACCAGCGCATCCTGAATTACATCAAACCCAACTTCATCCACATCCTGTTCAACGGGCGTGTGGTCGTCTCCGGCGGGCCTGAACTGGCCTCCGTGCTGGAAGAGAAGGGCTACGACTGGGTGCGCACCGAATTCGGCGAACCCGTGGCGGGCTAGGCAGGCAAACGGGTGCGGGGAAGCGACGTTGAGATGACGGTGAAACGCCCTGCCCGCCCGCCCCTTTTATGACGCGGCGCTGTAGTTACAGGCGTCGTACAGGCGGTCCTATTCGCACTGTTTGGGAGGCAGCGTATGTCAACGCAGATGGTTGAGGCTACAAAGAAGGAATACCAGTACGGGTTCCACGACCCCGAGAAATATACCTTCAAGGCTCGCAAGGGTCTTGATAAGGAGATCGTTGAGGAGATCTCGTGGATGAAGAGCGAGCCGGCCTGGATGCGCGATTTCCGGTTACGCTCGTTGGAGCAATTTGTGGCTAAACCGATGCCCACCTGGGGCGCGGACTTGAGCGAACTCCAGTTTGACAACATCTACTACTACCTGAAGGCCACCGACCGCCAGGGCAAGACCTGGGAAGAGGTGCCCGATACCATCAAGAACACCTTTGACCGCCTCGGTATCCCGGAGGCAGAACGCAAGTTCCTGGCCGGTGTCGGCGCGCAATATGAGTCGGAAGTGATCTACCATAATCTGAAAGAGGAGTGGGAGAAACTCGGCGTCGTCTTCGTGGATACCGATACCGCCGTGCGAGAGTACCCCGATCTGGTCAAGGAGTATTTCGGCACAATCATCCCCCCTTCCGACAACAAGTTCGCCGCCCTCAACAGCGCGGTGTGGAGCGGTGGTAGTTTCATCTACGTGCCCAAAGGCGTGAAGGTGGACATCCCTCTGCAAGCCTACTTCCGCATCAACGCGCAGAACATGGGCCAGTTTGAACGGACGCTCATCATCTGCGATGAGGGAAGCCAGGTGCACTACGTAGAAGGCTGTACGGCTCCCATCTACTCCAGCGATTCGCTGCACAGCGCCGTGGTAGAAATCATCGTCAAGAAGGGGGCGCGCTGCCGCTATACCACGATCCAGAACTGGTCGGTGAACGTCTATAACCTGGTGACCAAACGGGCCGTCGCTTACGAGGACGCGACGATGGAATGGATTGATGGGAATCTGGGCTCTAAAGTCACCATGAAGTACCCGGCGGTCTATATGTTAGGCAAAGGGGCAAAGGCCGAGATTTTGTCCATCGCCTTCGCCGGGCACGGGCAGAACCTGGATGCGGGCGGCAAAGTGGTGCATGGCGCTCCTCACACCACGTCAACAATCACATCCAAGTCCATCAGCAAGGACGGCGGCCGTTCTAGTTACCGGGGGCTGCTGAAAGTCGCCAAGGGAGCCGTGGGGTGCAAATCCAACGTGCGCTGCGATGCGCTGATCCTGGACGAGCACTCCCGCTCTGACACCTATCCCTACATTGAGATTGACGAGAACGACGTCGCCATCGGCCACGAGGCCTCGGTCAGCAAGATCGGCGAGGAGCAACTCTTCTATCTGATGAGCCGGGGGGTGAGTGAGAACGAGGCCGCGACCATGATCGTCAACGGCTTCATTGAGCCGCTGGTGAAGGAACTCCCGATGGAGTACGCGGTGGAGATGAACCGCCTGATCCAGTTGCAGATGGAAGGCTCCGTCGGCTAGGCGCTGTATCATGCTTTTTCTGAGGGAGATCGTCCTGGCCCTATGGTACGACGGTCTCCCTTTCTACGAAAGGGATCTACACTGTGGCAACCTCTGTGCGCACGGTCACACGCCGTATCATCACCACCGCTGCACCGGCAGCGGATCGTCCCGACAGCTTCAACCCGGAGACACTGGAACGCCTCTCGGCCTGGAAGCAAGACCCGGAGTGGGTGCGCGAGAAGCGACGCCTGGCCTGGCGCTTCTACGGGGAAATCCCCATGCCCACAACGAACGACGAGGAATGGCGGCGTACCGATATTCGCCCATTACGCCTCAACCAGATCGTTCCCTTCACCCCCGACACGCCAACGCCCCTGGGAGGCTTACGGGATACGCCCCGGTGGGTGCAGGATACCACCGCCGGGGGCGGAGATGAGGCCGGACTCCTTATCCACCGCGACGCGAGCCTGGCCCACGCCAGTCTTTCGGCTGAGGCCAGGAGCCGGGGGGTGATCTTCACCGACCTGGACAGTGCGGCGCGCCAGTACCCTGACCTGGTCATGTCCCATTTTATGACCGAGGCCGTGCCATTGGATGCCAGCAAGTTTGCCGCGCTACACGGTGCTTTCTGGACAGGGGGCACGTTTCTATATGTGCCAAAGAACGTGGAGGTAAGCCTCCCCCTCTACAGCCTTACGTACCTCTCCGGCGTGGAGCGCAACAGCTTCGGCCACGTGCTCATCGTAGCCGACGAGGGAAGCGCCGTGACCTTCGTCAACGAGCAATTGTCCAACGGAGCCGAGGACGCGGCCCAGGCAATGCACGCAGGCGCGGTAGAATTGTATCTAAAGGCGGGGTCACTGGTGCGCTACGTCGGATTGCAGGACTGGGGCCGGAATCTGTGGAATTTCTCTGTGGAGCGGGCCATCCTGGAGCGTGACAGCGTGTTGCAGTGGTACATCGGTGCATTGGGCAGCCAGTTGACAAAGGCCAACATGGAGGTGGCTTTGAAAGGGCCCGGCGCACGGGCCGAGATGGTCGGGTTCCTCTTTGCCGACGGTCACCAGCATCTGGATCACCACACCTACCAGAACCACCTGTCGGGCTTGACCGGAAGCGACCTTCTGTTTAAGGGCGCGTTGCGTGATCGCGCTCGCTCCGTCTATCATGGGCTCATCCGTATTCACAAGGCGGCGCAGCGGTCAGACGCCTATCAGGTCAATCGCAATCTTCTGTTGAGCAAGCAGGCGCGCGCCGACTCTATACCGGGCCTGGAGATTGAGGCGAACGACGTGCGCTGCACCCACGGCGCCACCGCCGGCCCGGTGGAAGAGGAGCATCTTTTCTATCTGATGAGCCGTGGACTCCCCCGCCACGAGGCGGAGCGGTTGATCGTGGATGGTTTCTTTGACGAAGTGTTGCAGCGCATCCCTGTTGAGCGGGTGCAGGAACGCCTGCGGGCGTCTGTCATCCGCAAGTTTGAGGCGTGAGGTTGTAGATGACTTTCAGCCGTCTTTCCGGTACGCGGTCGGCCAGAGTTCCTCTCCGGTGCATCTGTCCTGAGCGGGAGCGGAGATTGCTGCGGCGGCCTTCTTCGCTCCCGCTTGCTCAAGCAGATAGTTGAGCATCCGCCTTATATTTCCAGCCAGACTCTGCTAGAATTGCACAGGAGGATTGCGAGTATGCCAGGCGACAGTTATGCACATCCAGAGGTGTTGGTGGAGACCGGGTGGCTCGCCCAACACCTGAACGATAAGAATCTGCGCATCGTGGAATCGGACGAGGACATCCTGTTGTACGAGACCGGCCACATCCCTGGTGCAGTCAAGATAGATTGGGTGGCCGATCTGAACGACCGCGTGCGGCGCGACTACCTGGACAGGGACCAGTTCGCGCGACTGGTCGGCTCCAAAGGCATCGGCAACGACACGACGGTCATCTTCTACGGCGACAAAAACAACTGGTGGGCTACCTATGCCTTCTGGGTCTTCCA
>JADYZS010000137.1 GCA_020853075.1 Anaerolineae bacterium
GACAGGTGGGCCGTATTGACCAGCGTGTCGTCTCGCCCGCGTGGGCCCTCAACGGTGAGAAAATCCTCTACAGCGGCGAGGATGGTATCAATTGGGACATCTACATCATGGATCGCGATGGCCGCAACCTCACTCGCCTGACCAACGTTCCCGGTTTTGACCGCTTCCCCGCGTGGACGCCGTAAGGATCGCCCACTATTCCCCAACTCTCCCAAAAGCATATACCGCAGAGGACGCGGAGAACGCAGAGAAAGTCCAAACCTCTGTGGCCTCTGCGTTCTCTGCGGTAAGCATCTTTCATGGCCGGACTCTATACCCTGAGCCCCAAGACTACTAACCGGCCGCAGACTCGTGGCCCTGTGGAGGCATGACCTGTTTGGCGCGCCCGCGCCACCACAGGATCCCCCCTGGCAGGCTGGAGACGTAGATCACCATCTGCATCAGGAGTGAGACGGCCAGGGCCAATCTCTCAGGGACGCCCGCCAAGCCATAGAAGAAGACGTACGCGCCCTGGTTCACGCCCAGCCCCCCCACCGAGATCGGTATCAACAGGGCGAAGGCAACCAGCGGGTTAAAGAGGAAGACGTAGAGGAGGGAGATGCCGCCGCCCAGCGCCTGCGCCAGAAGGTAGTTGACCAGGTTAGAAAGGAGAAGGACGCCGAGCGACGTAAAGTAGGCAGCGGCCAGCGCCGCATAGCGAAAGCGGTACGCGCCTACCGCCTCGGAGAGACGACTATAGATAGGCGCCAGGGGCATAAGGAGTTGCCAGCGGAAAAGCCGCTCGGCCAGCGCCCGCAACCGGCGGCTCAGGATGACGGCAAAACCGAACGCTAATACCACCAGCGCGCCGCCTGCAGCCACCGCCAACCCTTCCAAATCGGTGCGTCCCGTAGCGACAACGGCTACCAGCGCGGCGACAACCGCGGAACTCATGAAAGCCATGAAACCGACGAGGCGATCCACCATCACGGAGACCGCGGCTTCAGTCGTGCGCGAGGTGTGGCGGGCGAGACCATAGCCGCGCATCACGTCGCCGCCGACGTTGGCCGGAAGGAAATTGCTGAAGAAGGCCCCAATGAAACTGTAGGATAAGAGGCTGCGGAAGGGGACGCGGATCCCTTGTGCCCGCAACAGGATATTCCATTTGACGCAGCCGAGGGTGATCGCGGCGAAATACAGAAGGAGCGCCAAGACGAGGAGCCAGCCGTTGGCCGAGGCAATCGTCTCCCCTACGTCGGCCAGATTCACGCGACGGAAAAGATAAGCGATGAGTCCCAGGCTGACCAGGATCTTCGCCGCGGTGACGATGCGGTCACGCACCTATTTGACTCCCGGCTCGCGCGTGGCCTGGCCCGTCGCCTGCGCCAAATTCTGGCTGGTGTTCTTCGTTGTCCAGGCCATATCCCAGACGACGTGCTTATCGCCCTTGATGTAATAGTCGTAAGAGCCCAGGAGGCGAGAGACGAGTTCCACACCCGCGAGAACACCCAAAAGCCCCACCAACCGGATCGCGCCCCACACCTCGCTGGCTGCCACCCGCAGGACACGCCGGGTATCCAGGCTGGAGACCCGATAACCGTACTTGCGCTTCAGGTGCAGGTGGCCCGCGTGGTTGCGCCGTCGCTGGCGAATGAAATCGGCCAGCGTGGTAGGCCCCATGTTATAGACCACCGCGTCGGGCGCGTAGCGCACCTGCAAACCCCGGCGAATAGCGAGGGCCTCCACGAAGGCTTCGTCCATCGCCACGTCGGGCGGGATGCGGTCAAAGACCTTGCGGAACGCGATCAACTCGCCCAGGCGGGGTATTTCCAGCGACAGTTGGTGCTCCATTTTCAGGCGCAAGTGCGAGAGGTAGCCAACGATGTGAGCAGGCGTATTGACGGGGACCTTGTGTGCGCCGGTCATGCCGACGGTAGGATCGGCGAACATGCCGACCATGCTCTCTATGGCATTGGGGCCGGGGAGGGTGTCGCCGCTCTCCAACACGCAGAGGTCTGCGCGGGCATGTTGGAGAAAGAGGTTGATGGCTGAGGTTTTCCCCTCTCGCCGCTCCTGCACCAGGAGGTGGATGCGAGGATCGCGCGCCGCGTATTCCTCTACAATCGGGACCGTGCGGTCGGTGCAGCCGCTGGCAACGACGATAATCTCGCTGATCTCCACGGTGTAGAGATGTTGTGCCAGCACGGCATCCAGCAACGCGCCGATGTTCGCTTCTTCGTTGTGGGCCGTGATGCCCACGCTACAGCGCAATTTCACGGACTCGGGCTGATCCAAGACTCGCTCCTTAGAGCCATTCCGAGATTGCAGCCGCTTCTGCCTGTGATTATACCAGAATTGGCCGGATAGAACCATCAGGGAGAGGATGCCAACAGCGCCAGCAGGTCGCGCGCGATATCCCGCGCGGCGTTTGGCTTCGCCAGAGCGCGGGCGCGCGCGGCCATCTGTGCCAGGGCCGGATTGCCGGGCCGCAACCATTCGGCGGCGCGCGCCGCCAGTCGCTCCGGCTGCGACTCATACGCTCCCGCGCCGTTGTCCACTACGTAAGGCACGTTGCCCTCTTCCTGGCCGGGAATGAAGCCGCTCAGCAGGATAGGAAGCCCCATGATCAGGGCCTCGCTGATGGTGCCGGGGCCGGCTTTGGTTACCACAAGGTCTGCGGCAGCCATCCACTCCGGCATATTCTCCACAAAACCGGCGACGCGCACAGGAATCCCCCAATGCATGGCTTCCAACCGGCGCTGCAGGGCATGGTTGCGGCCACAGATGATCGCCAATTGCCCGGCGGAGTGGCCGCCTCGCTGTATAGTTTGGGCAAGGGCGCGCGCGATATCGGAGACGGGCCCCATTCCCTCGCCGCCGCTGACCAGCAAGACAAGGGGGAGGTCGGGGTGCAATCCCAGCCTGCGCCGCCCTGGCTGGTTGTCCGTTATCTCCGCCCCGTTGCCGTTCATTGCCGGGCTGAACTTCCGGCTCACGGGCAACCCTGATACCCGTACTCTCTCGCGAGGCACACCTGCGCTGAGGGCAAGCCTTCCTGCCGCCTCCGTCGGCACGCAGAGGAGGTCCACATCGGGGCAGAGCCAGGCCGGATGGACGCTCACCAGGTCGGTGACAACAGTGGCAAAGGGCACACCGGGCAGCGCCTGGCGCACAACGTCCAGAGGAACGTGATTCAGCAGAGGATGAACAGAAACGACCAGGTCGGGCTCTTGGCTCCGATAAAGAGCAGCCAGGCGGCGGCGCGCCACAGGCCAGAAGACGCGTCGCATCCGCTCCACGCGGCTGTAGCCTCGGCTCAGATGCCAGGCAGCACTCCACAGCCACCGCCCATGATGGATGAGGGGACGGTAGGTGCGGTGAATGTGGTTGACGGGGAAGGGCGCGTGGTGGCGCAGCGCGTCCACCATGACGACTTGCGCCAGAGGATCCTCCTCGGCGAAGGCTTCTGCTAGGGCCTGGCCCGCGCTGCGGTGGCCGCCGCCCGTGTCGGCCATGAGGATGAGAACTTTACCCAGGTTTGACGACCCCTATCGTAAGGAGGATATTGGCATAGATGCGCTGTTCGGCGGAAGCGATGACAAGCGCCACGTCAGACCCTTTCGCCGCGTCGTAGAAACCGAAGCGGCTCAGCGGCTTCAGGGTGATCTCCTTGGGTAGAATCTGGCGGAACTCGGCGAAGATGGGCGGCTCCGGCCCGCTGTCCGGAACCATCACCTCGGCGGCCTCAATGGGGATGGCGGTTACCAGGGCCGCCAGGACGTCAGTCACTTTGGGGATGCCGGGCGCCAGATTCAGGTACACCCGCTTCGCCGCCGGATTGCTGCCGGTTCTGAAGGGGTAATTGCCGTCGGCAATGAGGACTTTAGAGCCGTGGCCCGCGGTCCCCAGGGTAGCAAGAATCTCAGGATGAATGAGGGCGTAGCGCAGCATCGTGACCTCCAGGTATCAGAAGGTATAGGCCGATTCTACCAATGTTCGTAGCGCACCAGTTGCGCCAGCGGCTTGCGCTCCTTGGGCCCCGGACGGTCGGCAGGATACCCCAACGGTGTAAAGGCCACTGGCTCTACGTCGTCGGGTAGGCGTAGCACCTCGCGCGCGGCAACCGTATTAAAAGAGCCGATCCAGCACGTCCCCAACCCCACGTTGGCGGCTGCCAGGATCAGGTGATCCAGCGCAATCGTCACGTCTATATCGGTGGAGTTCTTACCCTCCTGGCTGACCCAACCCTGAGCCGGTAGCCCACAGGCGCAGATGACCAATGGAGCCTGCACGAACCAATCCTGGTAGTAGATGCGCCTCAGTTCGGCCTTGCGGCCCGCGGCGTGGATCACAATAAACTGAAAAGGCTGCTTGTTCACCGCGGTAGGAGCCAGGCGCGCCGCCTCCAGCACCTGCTGCAACTTATCGTCCTCTACCGGGTCAGGCTTATAGGCCCGCACGCTGTACCGCTTGCGGATGACCTCTGCGAAGTCCATGACTCTCTCCCGGTTCAATACGCCCCGTGCCCCGTGAGCACCTTGGGGATCGTCTCCAACAAGATGCGTAGATCTAACCCCGGCGACCAGTTCTCAGCATAATAGATATCAAGCAGCATCATCTCGTCAAAGGAGAGTTCGCTGCGGCCCCGCACCTGCCAGAGTCCTGTGATGCCCGGGGCCACTTCCAGCCGTTTCTTGTGCCACTCCTGGTATTGGGCTACCTCTTGCGGGAGCGCGGGGCGCGGCCCCACCAGGCTCATCTCGCCCCGCAGCACGTTGTAGAGTTGCGGCAACTCGTCCAGGCTGAGGCGGCGTAGGATGCGCCCCACGCGCGTGCGGCGTGGGTCATCTTTCATCTTAAAGAGCGGCCCGTCGGCCTGGTTTAATCCCTGGAGAGCGGCCTGGGCCATCTCTGCTTCCGCAATCATAGAGCGGAACTTATAGGCAGTGAAGGCCCGCCCGCCGCGACCGATCCGCCTCTGCCGGAAGAGAGCGGGGCCGGGCGAATCCAGCCGGATGGCGAGAGCGATAAGGAGCAGTAGGGGAGACGCAACGACAAGGCTCACGCTGGCTACGGTTAGATCAAAGGCGCGTTTGACTAGGAGGTTGCTGCCCTGCAAGGTGATATCTCGCAAACTGATGAGCGGGATACCGCTGACCTGCTCCACGTCCACGTGGCTGAGGCTGAGTTGAAAGAGGTCGGGCACGATGCGCGCCCGAACGCGCCCTGCCTGACATTCTGCCACCAGGCGGATGATCTCGCGGTGCTCCTGCCAGGGGAGCGTAATCACCACTTCGTCAATATCGCCAGCGCGCAGAAGGGCAGGGAGATTATGCACCGGGCCCAGGGCTTTAAAGCGACCGATGTCGGTGCAACCCCGGTCCCGGTCATCATCCACGAAGCCGACGACCCGATAGCCCAGTTCCGGCCTTGCCACCAGGTTGCGCATCACGGTGCGCCCCGTCTCGCTCGCGCCGACGATGAGCGTTCGCACCGCGCCGATGCCCCGGCGGCGCAACCATTCCAGAACAATGCCTTTGGCCGCGCGCGCCAGCGAGAGAATAAGGACGATGAGGATGGCCGCATAGATGAAGATGAGACGAGAATAGAAGGCGGAGCGATAGAAGAAAGTAATCACGACCATGACGATGATGGCCGTGGTCGTGCCGTTGATAATGATAAGGACTTCGTCGAACCAGGTCATGCCCCGCTTGAGGTCGTAGGCCCCCTCTGCGCGGTAAGCGAGAAGAAGAAGAGCGGTCAACAGGAAGGCAAAGGGCGCATAGGTAGAGCGTGGGGTGTCAAATGCAGGATCCACAGAGCGGAACCATTGTAAGTCGTAACGAAGCCAGTAGGCTACAAGGAAGGCGGTGTTGATAAGGATCGCATCCGTCGCGGCCAGAACCCAGGGAGCCCAACGCCACAAACGCCTGGCCGCGACCCTGCCCACGCTTATCCGGCCTGTTGGCTTGGGCACAGCAGGCTGCTCGGGTTGATTGCCATCGGAGCCAGGCAGAGGGGTGCTCACCATCTTTTCCCCACCGAGGAAAGCACGTCCTGATAGACCGTGATGGTCTCAGTGGCAGTACGCGCCCAAGAAAAGGACGATGCGCGGCGGAGCCCGCGCGCGACCAGTTCTCCCCGTAGCGCCTGATCGTTCAGGAGCCGGAGGATAGCCTGCGCCATCGCGTCCACGTCGTAGGGATCCACCAGCAGAGCCGCATCACCTGCCACCTCCGGCAGCGAGGACGCGGTGGAGGTCATGACGGGTGTACCGGAGGCCATCGCCTCCAAGACCGGCAGACCGAAGCCCTCGTAGAGCGACGGATAGGCGAAGACCGCCGCCGCGCGATACCACCAGGGAAGTTCATCGGCAGGTACAAAGCCGGGGAAGAGGACGTCCTGCGTCAAGCCCAGCCCCTCCACCTGGGAAAATATCTCCTGGTAATCCCAACCCTTGCCCCCGGCCAGCACCAACTTGACTTGTCGCCCTCCCTCCGCCGTGGCTGCGGCATACGCCTGCACCAACCGCGCCAGGTTCTTGCGCGGCTCCAACGTGCCGACGGAGAGAATGAACCGCTCCGGCAGGCCACGACGGCGGCGGAATTCGGCCGCCGCCGTGACTTCCTCCGGATGGAACGCGGCGTCAAGCCCGTTAGGTACGACCGTTATCTTCTCTGGCGGGATAGCCCAGGTACGTACCAGGTCGTCCCGCGTGTGGGCGGAGACGGCGATAACGCGCGCCGCCCTGCGCACGGAAAGGCGCGTGAATGTGCTCAGGTAATGGCGGTTGGCCGCACGAAAGGCTTGCGGGAAGCGCACAAAACTGATGTCGTGCACCGTCACCACCGTCGGACAGGATGCAGCCAGCGGCGTCACGTAAGCCAACCCGTGCAGCAGATTCAGACGCTCACGCCGGGAAGCCCACGCCAGGCCGCTCTGCTCCCACAGGATGCGTGCCCAGGGATTCGTCGTGGCCCAGCGCGAGCGCCGCATCGCCAGCGTGGAGCCGGGTGTAGGGACGAAACGACGATCGTGCAAGTACACGATGAATTGCAGGCGCGCTGCGGCTGCCGGTAGTTCGTGCAGCAGGTGATAGATGTAGCCGTTGATGCCCGCCCCGCGATAGGTCTCGGTGAGCGAGAGGAGGTGCGCGTTCAGGCCTACGCGAGGATCTGGTGGCCGTTGAGGGGCGAGGTCCACAACGGCATTATACCACAGAGAGGTACGGGGTGGAAACGCGCCAAAGGCATCCGCCGACCTCTATCTGCTGTTCTCCCATGGTTTTTCGGATAGGCTCTAAATGAGACAAAAAGGTACTTGACAACGAACCGATGTTCTGGTAAAACGTAGATGAATCGCTACGCGAAGAGGTGAACGATATGCCCGACGAGTCAGGCGAACAACTCAGTCTTTTCCCCCGGCCCGGGGCCCCCGGCGAATACGGCCCACCCGTCACCTCCACCGGCCCCATCTCGGCTTCCTCGTCCCTCGCCAGCGCCATCGGCGCGTTCTACGAACACATGCTGCGCAAAGGCTTTGCCGATAACACCGTCAAAGCCTTCCTGGGCGACCTGCGCATCGCGGCAAAATTCCTCGCGCCCAACAAACCTATTGGCGACATCGCGACGCAAGACCTCAACCGCTTCCTCACCTGGCTGGTATCGGGCCGGGGCAAGCCGTGCAGTTCCAAGTCGTATGCCCGGCGCGTGACCGCCCTCAAGGTCTTCTTCGGTTGGCTGCAAGAAAGCGGTGTCCTTGAGTCCGACCCTGCTGCGCCCATTATACACCAGCGCGCCATCAGCCCCATGCCGGACATCCTGTACGACGATGAGATGGAGCGACTCCTGCGGGTAACGCGCGATATGCTCTTCGGCGCTAAGCCCGATGCACGGCCTTACGTACTGGTGAGCCTTCTGCTGAAAACGGGGATCAAGAAGGCCGAGTGCATGGCAATAGAACTGAACCACCTGGACCGCTCCAACCCCCAGGCTCCTGTGCTCAACGTGCGCCATCCAAACCCGCGCATGGCCCACAAAGAGCGTCGCATAGTGCTCAGTTCTCAGTGGGGCGTCGCCTTGCAACAATACCTTCAAGAATACAAACCTAAGACGCATCTCTTTGAATGTACCGCGCGCAACCTGGAATACGTGCTGGCCGACGCGGGAGCGCGCGCCGAAATCAAGAAACCTGTCTCTTTTGAGGTGCTGCGGTGGACGTCGGCAGTCCTTGACTTCCGCGCCGGGATGCCTCTGGAGCGGTTGCGTCAGAAGATGGGCCTCTCCCGGATTACCTGGCAAGAAGCAGGAGAGCGCATCCGCAGGCTTGGTGGGCCGACGTTCTGAGACTGTTTAGGGAGGGCATCATGCCACAGCCGATCCACACCTTCACCGTCACGCCGTCACTCCCTGGCCCTTTGGAGCGTCTGCGCGATTTGGCCTACAACCTGCGCTGGGCCTGGAACCACGAGACGATTGAGCTCTTCCGACGCCTGGATAGCGACTTGTGGGAAAGCACAGGGCATAATCCGGTTCTGATGCTGGGAACCATTGACCAGGCGCAACTGGAGGCCGCCGCGGCCGACGACGGCTTTCTGGCCCACCTGGCACGGGTCTCGCAGGAATTTAACAATTACGTGGCGAGCGAATCCACCTGGTTCCGCCGTACTCACGGGGCAACGAAAGGGCCGCTCATCGCTTATTTCTCGGCGGAGTTTGGCCTGACCGAGTGCCTTTCTATCTTCGCGGGCGGTCTGGGCATCCTCTCCGGCGACCACCTGAAGTCGGCCAGCGACCTGGGCGTGCCCTTGGTGGGAGTTGGTCTCCTTTACCAGCAAGGCTACTTCCGACAATATCTCAACCAAGCCGGGTGGCAGCAGGAGGCCTACGAAGACAACGACTTCCACAACCTGCCTGTGACCCTGGAACGTTCGCCCTCCGGCTCGCCCCTCACCATAGAGCTCGCTTTCCCCGGTCGCCAGGTCACGGCCCAAATCTGGCGCGTCCAGGTAGGCCGCGTGCGCCTCTACCTGCTGGATACGAATGTCCCCGCCAACCGCGCCGCCGACCGCGACATAACCGATCAACTATACGGTGGCGACGCGGACATGCGCATCAGGCAAGAGATTGTGCTTGGCATCGGTGGCTGCCGCGCGCTGGAAGCCCTGGGCCTGCAACCGGGCGTCTATCACATGAACGAAGGGCACTCCGCCTTCCTGGCGATGGAGCGGGTGTGCCGGTTAATGGAAGCCCACCACCTCTCCTTCGCCGAGGCACGGGAAGCAGTATCAGCGGGCCTGGTCTTCACCACCCATACCCCCGTAGAGGCCGGGCACGATTCCTTCCCGGCCAGCCTGATGGATCGCTATTTCACCGACTATGCCCGCAACCTGGGCCTCTCGCGCCGCGACTTCCTGGCCCTGGGGCGAAGAAACCCCGACAACGACGGCGAACCGTTCAATATGACCATCCTCGCCCTGCGCATGGCGACCCACAGCAACGGGGTCAGCCGGCTACACGGCCAGATCAGCCGGCAAATGTGGCAAGGGCTCTGGCCGCAAGTGCCGAAAGACGAGATTCCCATAGACCACGTGACCAACGGCGTTCACTTCCTGTCGTGGATCTCCCACGAGATGAAAGACCTGTATGATCGTTACCTGGGGCTACGCTGGCGCGAGGAGCCTGCCGACCAGAGGGCCTGGCAGCGGGCCGAGCACATCGCCACCGAGGAACTATGGCGCACCCACGAGCGGCGGCGGGAGCGGCTCGTCGCCTTTGCCCGTCGCCGTCTGCGTACCCAACTGGAGCGGCGCGGCGCATCTCAGACGGATATAGAAGACGCGGACGAGGTGTTGGATCCCGAGGCGCTCACCATCGGCTTCGCCCGCCGCTTCGCCACCTATAAACGGGCAACCCTCCTCCTACGTGACCCGGCGCGGCTGGCGCGTATCCTGAACGATCCTGACCGCCCCGTACAGATCATCTTCGCGGGCAAGGCCCATCCCCAGGACGATCCAGGCAAGGAATTGATCCGGCAGATCGTGGGGTTGGCTCGTCAGGAGGAGTTCCGGCGACGGCTGGTCTTCCTGGAGGATTACGATATGGCGATGGCCCGCTACCTGGTGCAAGGGGCCGATGTCTGGCTGAACACGCCGCGCCGCCCCTTGGAGGCCAGCGGCACCAGCGGCATGAAGGCGGCAGCAAACGGCGTCCTGAATTTGAGCATCCTGGACGGCTGGTGGGACGAGGCATACCGGCCTGACGTGAGTTGGGCCATTGGACGAGGAGAGGCGTACAGCGATCCGGGCTATCAGGATCAAGTAGAGGCCGAGGCTCTGTATGACCTGCTGGAACGGGACGTGATTCCCACCTTCTACGACCGGAGTGCGGGCGGCTTGCCTCGCCGCTGGATCGGGCGCATGAAAGCATCCATCGGGACACTGTGCCACTTCTTCAATACCCACCGCATGTTGTGGGAATACGTGGGAAGTTTCTACCTGCCGGCAGCCAGTCGCTACCGGCAATTGGCGGAGGATGGGATGGGGCGCGCCAGAGCATTAGCAGCCTGGAAGGGTCGCATCCAGAGAGGCTGGCCCCAAATCCGGGTTGTGGCTACTGAAGCCAAGCCGCTCACCGGCCTGCAGATCGGCAACAAGATTCACGTCCGGGCATGGGTTGATTTGGGCGACATCGGGCCGGACGACGTGGCTGTGGAACTTTACATGGGGAGATTAGATGCCGACGGCGAAATTGCGGACGCGGAGACCACCTTGCTGCAAGGCGTCGGGCTAGAGAGAGACAACACCTATTTGTTTGAGGCCAACGGCATCGCATGTTGCCAGAGCGGCCTACATGGTTGCACGGTACGAGTCCTCCCCTATCATCCCGATCTAACCACGCGCTTTCTACCCGGTTTCACCGTGTGGGCCAGGCCCGACGTGCAGATGAGGTGAGACAGAGGCCCTCACCCACTCCTGCCCCTCCCTCTCCCAAAATTGGGAGAGGGAGGGCTGCCCCCCAACCCTCCTTGCGAATTTTCAGCCCTTGGGTAATAACCAACTTCATCCCCCGACCGGGACGATAACCCTGAACACCGCCTGATACTCTTGCACCAGGTTCAGATGCGTGCCACTGTACCCGCCTACCGCGAAGACCTTGCCGTCAACCGACGCGAGCCCCAGGCCGCGCCACTGGCCCAGCAGGGGAGAATCAAAGGTTGACCATACGTCGGTAGCCGGGTCATACCGCTCGTTGGCGGCCAGCGTGCCTGTCCAGCCACCGCCGACGGCAAAAAGGGCAGAGCCCGCGGCTGCCAACCCCAGACCGCCCCGAGCCGTCAGCAGAGGAGCCTTAGCCGCCCAGGGCCCTTCCGATGTCTCTTGCAGAGCAGAGTCATATACCTCGTTGACCGGCAACTCGCGCCGCCCATCGTACCCACCAACCACGTAGATACGCCCACCCAGCGTCGCTGCCGCTGCGAAGCCTCGCGCCGTCGGCAGCGGGGGCAAGGCGCGCCACGTATCGGTGGCCGGATCATAGACGAGAGACGTCGTGACGTAGGCTTCGCCATCCCATCCACCAAAGAGGTATAGGCGTTCGCCCAGCACCGCGAGGGCGTAGCAGCAGAGGGATTTTGGCAAAGGCGCGGCGCGCGTCCACAACCCGCTCGCCGGGTCAAAGACCTCAACGGCATCGGTCAGAGAACCGTCGGCCAGAAGCCCGCCGGGAACGTAGATGCGCCCCCCAAGGGTCGCACCCGTCACGTTGGCAACGGCCAACGGCTTAGGCGTTGCCGGGAGCCAGCCGTTGCTTGGCAAATCATAAGCGTCCACCGCACCCGTAGGGCCTTCGGCGGTCTCGCCCGCGACGGCATAAATTTTGTTACCCACCGCTGCCAGAGCCAGACGGGAGCGCGGCGACGGGAGCGCGGCACGTTGCGTCCAGCCGGAGGCAGCCAAAGGCTGCGGTGGCGCAGCCGGCGGTGCGCCCACATCAGACAGGGCAGAGCGCGAGCGACCGGCCAGGGAACCGAGACCCGTGTAAGGGAGAAGGAGGACAAGGAGAGTCAGCACCGCCGCCAAGACCAGATAGACTCGTTGCCAGGCGGCCAGTGGCTCCGGCTGAGGCAGCGGGCGCACAAGAGGTGCCTGCACAGGCGCCGTTGGGGCTTCGGCCTGGGCAGGGACAGCCGGAGGTACGACGGTTATCCAGCCCCGTTGGACGGCGAGCATGGTGGCTTCCGTGCGCGACTGGACGCCCAGTTTCTCAAATATGTTGCGCAGGTGGACCTTGACGGTATTGGGGCTGATAACCAATTGCCGGGCGATCTGGAAGTTACTCGCCCCGGTTGCCACCAGGCGCAATATTTCCAGTTCCCGTTCGCTCAGAGTTGCTTCTGGCTCTGCCATCGTCACCCGCACCAGGCGTAA
>JADYZS010000138.1 GCA_020853075.1 Anaerolineae bacterium
AAGCGGATGGCTAGGACGGGAAAAACCGGATACGCGCTGACCGCATCGCGCACGATGACAAAGGTGCTACCCCAGGCGATGACGGTGAAGAGGAGCGCCAGGTCGGCCCGCAACTGACGACTCATGAAGTTGCCAGTTCGTCCTTGACGGTGCGCACCAACGCGTCGGCCCGCAGTTCCGGCAGGGAATAGCAGGGCGCGGCTAACGCTTCGGCCAGGCCCCGGGCCAGACCGCGATCAAAGGCCGCATGTTCCATGTTGATAACGATGGAACGGAAGTCGCTTGAATGGAGCAGATCGGCCATCTTCAACGCTTCTTCCTGGGCCGGTAGCCCCGTCAGGCTGACGTTACCGGCACCGTCGGTCAGGAGAATGACGAGAGGCATGACCTCTGGATCGCGGCGGCGCGCGGCGACGCAGACGCGATAGGTCAGAAGAAGTCCGCTGGAGAGGGGCGTTTTGCCGCCCACAGGCAATTCGCGCAGCGCCTTCTGGGCCAGTTCCACGCTGTTGGTAGGGGGCAGCACCACGCGCGCTTCTTCGCGCTGGAAAACGATGAGGCCTACCTGATCACGTCGCTGGTAGGCGTCCATCAGAAGCGAGAGGATCGCGCCCTTAGTCGCCTCCATACGCTCCGCCGCAGCCATAGACCAGGAAGCATCCACCACGAAGAGAATCAGGTTGGCCGCGCGTCGCACACGCACCTTGCGCTGCAGGTCATCTTTCGTGACGGAGAAGGCGATGTTGGCTGGACGGTCCTCAGCGCGCTCCCGCTGGAAGGGCGCGGCCTGGCGGATGGTGGCATCAAAGGCGATGTCGTCCAATTTGCCGTGCGCGGGGCGGGCCTTGATGTAGTGGCCCCGTTTCCGCTCCGTGTGGGTGACACTGCGCTTGCCGGGGTGCTGGCGCGTCAGCCGGTCAAGCGGTGTGTCCAATCGCTTGGGCTGGAAACTGGTGCCGATGTTGACGGGTTTCTCAAAACTACGGCCCTGGCCGGCCTGCTGTCCCTGTGGCGTCGTTGTATCTAACGGCGAGCCAGTGGCAGATTCATCCGCGCTCTCATTCGTCAAATCGTTTTTTTTTACCGAAGTGCTCGGTTGTCCGGGTTGGGGCTGCTGGCTTGGCTGCGTCGCTTGCTCGGCGCGCACTTGCTTCAGCCGGTCGGCCAGATGCTGCGGATCCAGCACAGCCTCCTGGAACGGCTGTTTCTTCAGACGGTGCGGCAAGGCGAGTTCTGCTGCCAGCAGGATATCGCGCTCAGTGATTTCCAACCGGCCTTCATAGGCCGCCTGGGAGCGCGCCGTCTTGAGAATCACGATGTCGGCGCGATGCCCATCCACGTGGAAGCCGGCGGTGAGTTGGGCGATGGTATAGAGGTCGCCCTGGGTATAGGTGACGAGGGGGAGGCGGTCACGGGCGCGCGCGATCTCATTGGATAGAAATTCATCCTGCGGTTCCCACTCCACCCAGAAACTCTCCGGGTCCTGCTCATACTGCACGCGCCGTTCCAACACAGCCACCCGGCGATCAGCGTCCGTCATGCCGCGAATGTCCACGCACAAGGCGAACCGATCCAGCAGCTGTGGGCGCAGATCACCCTCTTCTGGGTTCATCGTGCCCACGAGGATAAAGCGGGCCGGATGTGAGAAGGAGATGCCTTCCCGCTCCACGACATTGACGCCCATCGCCGCGGAGTCCAACAGCAGGTCCACCACGTGGTCGTCCAGCAGATTTACCTCATCCACGTACAGGAGGCCGCGATTGGCAGCGGCAAGGATGCCGGGCTCAAAATGGCGTTCGCCTTTCTGGATGGCTTTCTCAATATCCAGAGTGCCTACCACGCGGTCTTCGGTGGCACTCACCGGCAAGTCCACGAAACGAGTACGGCGGCGGCTGCGCGGTAGTTCCTCGCCTCGTGCGAGGCGGTCGCGGCAGTTATCGCACATCCCTTCTACGCCTTGCGGATCGCAGGCGAAGGGACAATCGGACACTACCTCAATTTCCGGCAACAAGGCAGCCAGAGCGCGGGCAGCAGTGCTCTTGGCCGTGCCCCGCTCACCGCGAATGAGAACGCCGCCGATCTTGTGAGAAATCGCGTTCAAAACCAGGGCGCGCTTCATGCGCTCCTGGCCCACAATCGCGCTAAAAGGATACGGATACAACGCCATGCCAGACTCCGCCCATCATGAATAGCGCGGCGGTTCAGAGCCGCCGCGCCCGTTCCTCATTATACCCGTGTCCGTTGAAAAAGCAAGTCGGAATGACCATGCTTACGTTGAGCAGAAGAACCGGACCGAAGTGCGCCAGATGGCCTATCGGTCAGCAGCAGCCCAGTAAGAACTGGCAATGAGGCGATGATACCTATTGGGTAAGATTCTACTATGAGGCAATACGCGGTGTTCTACTCTTTTGACGAACCAGCGTTTGCACGCTATACTGCATACCGTCTCTCTCATCTATCGTCAGGCGTTATCTCCGGACGTTAAGGTTACTCCATCAGGAAACGGGAACTATCCTATGATAAAACGCTTAGATCACATCGCTATCGCCGTAAAGGATATACAGGCGGCTCTGGCTGTTTATGAGGGCGCGCTGGGCCTTGCCTGCACTCTCGTGGAAGAAATCCCGGAGCAGAAGGTGAAAGTTGCTTTCCTACCCACCGGCGACAGCGAGATTGAACTCCTGGAACCCACAACCGAGGATTCCGGCGTCGCCCGTTTTTTGGAGAAGCGGGGAGAAGGCATGCACCACATCTGTGTAGAGGTGGACGATATTGAAGCGACCCTTGCCGAATTGCGGGCGCGCGGGACGCCATTGCTGGATGACAAGCCGAAGCACGGCGCGCACGGTCGCATTGCCTTCCTGAATCCCAGGGGGACTCACGGCGTCCTCATTGAGTTGGTGGAGCGCGGGGCAGCCGATGGCCTTGATTCTCGGCGTTGAGACTTCGTGCGACGAGACGGCAGCGGCAGTCGTACAAGATGGTCGCCGCATCCTTTCCAACGTCGTCGCCAGCCAGATAGCGCTGCATGAGCCGTATGGCGGCGTCTTCCCGGAGGTCGCCAGCCGCCAGCACGTACTGGCCGTCGTACCCGTGATACGCCAGGCCCTGCGCGACGCGGGGGCAGATTGGCCCGACCTCGCTGCCGTCGCCGTCACCCATGGCCCCGGTCTGGCGGGCTCTCTCCTGGTAGGGCTCAACAGCGCCAAGGCCGTGGCCTGGATGCGAGGTCTCCCTTTGGTCGGCATCAACCATCTGGAAGGCCACGTCTATTCCAACTGGTTGGATCCCCGCCGCCCTGGGAACGAGGCCACGGTGAATACACGAGATTCCATGCCCCCTCAATTCCCAGCCCTTGTTCTCATCGTCTCCGGCGGGCATACGGAACTGGTGCTGATGCGCGAGCATTGCTCCTACGAACGGCTCGGTGGCACGCTAGATGACGCCGCGGGCGAAGCCTTTGACAAAGTTGCGCGTTTGTTGGGCTTAGGCTATCCCGGCGGGCCGGCCACCCAACGAGCAGCCGAAGGCGGAGATCCCGCGGCTTTCCCGCTGCCGCGCGCCTGGCTGCCAGGAACCTACGACTTCAGTTTCAGCGGGCTCAAGACCGCGGCGTTGCGGTTGGTGGAGCGAGATTCAAAGGAAGCGAAGGTGAAAGACCTGGCTGCGAGTTTTCAGATGGCGGTGGCCGACGTGCTGGTGGAGAAGACGCGGCAGGCAGCGGAGGCCACGGGCGCGCGCCACGTGTGCGTGTGTGGGGGTGTGGCCGCCAACAAGGTGCTGCGCCAGGAGATGCAGACGCGGTTGGCTGTGCCTGTCTCCGTGCCGCCGCTATTTCTCTGTACCGACAACGCGGCCATGGTCGCCTGCGCCGGCCACTATCGCTATGTGCGAGGTGAGCGCGCCGGCTGGGACCTGGACGTGGTCGCCAATCTGAAGTTGGTATGATGAACCACCCGGAGGCAACCCTTTGCTGAAACGCTGGATGCTGTTGGCGACGCTCGTGGTATCCCTCATGTTGCTGGTGGGCTGCGGGGTGCAGCCCCTCCTTTCCGGCGTGCGTTTTGAGCCCGACGTGATCTCGCCCAACGCCGACGGCAAAGATGACGTTACGCACATTTACTATAATCTCTCGCGCAACGCCGACCTCTCCATCTACTTCGTCAACCAGGGAGGCCAGCGCTTCTTCTTTCGGGATAGCCGCCGCCGCTCCGCCGGTCGCTACGACGTATTTTGGGGAGGCGTCATTGAAGGCGAGACGACGATGCAGAACGAGAGCACGCGGCAAACCGTCTTGAGCCGCGTTCTCCCCGATGGCACCTATACCTGGGTCATAGAGGCAAAGGACGACGTCGGGCGAGTGGGTCGCCACGAGGGGCGCATCACCATCGTGGATGCGGACACAACCGTGCCCGCACTGCTGAACTTCGCCGTGTCGCCTCCCGTCTTTAGCCCGAACCAGGATGGCTTGGATGACCGCGCTGGCGTCACCTACTCCCTGAGCAAGAACGTGGAGAACATCGCCGTCTATCTCATAGATCCTGCGAAGCCCCGCGAGCGGTTCCCGCTGGAAGAACGGGAGCGAACTCTGAAGGCACACGAGGCCGGTTTCCATTACTACGACTACGACGGCGGCGTTGACCGGGGCGCAGAGCCCCCGGCCGATGGCACTTATACCGTCGTCGGTGAGGCGCGCGACCGGGCGGGAAACCACGTCATCGTCACCACGACCCTGACTATCGTAGAAGGAGGCGTGCCGCGCGCCGACATCGTTAAGGCAGAGATTGACTGGCAGGATGCGCAAGGGAGCGAACTTTGGCTCCCCTTAGGTGCGACCATCTACTTCACAACCAGCGTGGAGAATTACGGTCGTGTGCCCATCCGCACGGCGGGGCCATGGCCGGGCACGGCTTATCGTAGCAACGAGAACTTCGCTACGCTTGCCGCCGCCACAGGCAACGATGCCTGGTACGAACAGGCGGGCGTGTGGCGCTTCGGCATCCGTTTTGACGTCTCGGCCACCGACTTTCCTTACCGATGGGCCATTGGCCGCCAGGAAGACCTGGAGCGGCGCGTTATAGATGGCCGCGAGCAATGGTATCTGCTGCCTGGAAAACGGGGGCTTGTCCATGGTAGCATCCAACTGGTGGACAAACCGCCGCGCGACGCCATCTATGCCTGGGGTGCGCTGATTCACGAGTGGGTCAGCATTAAAGCCGAGAACAATTACGTGGACCGCATCCTGCTGCACGTCAACATCCCATGACAGGAACCGTAAGAACCTATCCTAAAAATACAGAGGGTTGATTTCCGGTCAGCGGATAGGTAGCCGATTAGCGGATATTCCTCTCGCAGACAGTCGTTATCCGCTAATCGGCTACGCCGCAGGCATCCGCTGACCCCTATTTGCTCTCCTCCCATGATTTTTCGGATAGGTACTAAAGGTCTGTAGAGACGCGCCGTCGGCTCGTCTCTACAAAGCTGTTTAGGGTTTGAGGCGCCGATGTTCAGCCTGGCTATCGTCATCGTCTCCTACAACGTGCGCGACCTCCTGGCCCGCTGCCTGGCTGCGGTCTATGAGAGCCTGGCTGCTTCACCCGACCTGGAGGCCGTCGTGTGGGTTGTGGACAATGCCTCGGCAGACGGCAGCGCCGGGATAGTGCGTAGCCGCTTCCCGCAGGCGTGCCTCCTCGCCAGCGAACGTAACCTGGGGTTCGCCAGTGGCAACAACGCGGCCTTGCGGGCTATGGGCTTCACAGATTCCACTGTTATCGTTCCTGAATACGTCCTCCTCCTCAATCCCGATACAGAGGTGCAGGCAGACGCGCTGGCCCAGATGGTTCGCTTTATGAAGGAACAGCCCCGGGCGGGCGCTGTCACCGCGCGGCTGCAATACGGCGATGGCCGCTTCCAGCACAGCGCGTTTCGTCTTCCTAGCCTGGCGCAGATCTGGTTTGATTTCTTTGCCTGGCCGGGTCGCCTGATAGAGTCGCGCTGGAATGGGCGCTACCCGCGCGCTCTGTACGATGCAGGGAAGCCCTTTGCCGTTGAATGTGGCCTGGGCGCGGCCTTTCTCATCCGTTCCGCAGCCATCCGGCAGATAGGGCTGATGGACGAAGGGTTCTTCATGTATGGCGAGGAGATGGATTGGTGCTGGCGGCTGCGCAAAGGAGGCTGGCAGGTCTATTGTGTCCCTGGCGCGCGCGTCGTGCACCACGAGGGGCAGAGTGCTCGGCAATTTCGCGAGGCGATGTACGTGGCCCTCTGGCGCAGCCGCTTCCGGCTCTACCGCA
>JADYZS010000139.1 GCA_020853075.1 Anaerolineae bacterium
GAGAACGAGACCCCCGTCTCGGGCCGCGAGCCCCGGCCCTCGCGGGGCGAGACGGCCTTCGCTGGTCATAATTCGCTGCGAGACTGGGCCGTTGACCCGCTCAGGGTGACACCATCAGCATCCTGGCGTGGCTGCTTCTGACTTTGACAGGGCCTTATTTCCCACTCCTGGCCTATTGACTTGGACCGTAGGCCAACCTATACTACATCTACGATGACCCACTCAGCACATTCCACATTCACGCAGCGAAGGCACGCGTGGCTTGTCCTCGGATTGTTCATTATCCTGTGGACGCTGGCCGCTGGTGAGCGCGTAGCACCTCCGATAGAGGCCCTCGCTAGCCCAGAAACGCTTGCCGATCTTCCTCTGGTGCAGGCAGCAAACGTGCAGTATGTCGGGGCATTTCGGGTTCCCAATCAAGACGGTAATGGGAATCCCCTGGGGTACAGCGGGCACGCGCTGGGGTATAACCCGGCGAACCACGCGCTTTTCTTCGGCGGACACGACTGGTATCAGGAACTGTGCGAAGTGGGTATCCCCATCACGATCAGTCTGTCCTCCACCGCGCCCATTCTCCAGAACTGTACCGACGTAACCGAAGGCCGTCTTGGGCAGGTGGACGATTACACGGTCAAACTGGGCGGCACGCTCGTTTATAATGGCCGGTTGATCGTATCTGCGTTTTCATACTACGATGCCGATGGCAACCAGGTGTTATCGCACTTCGCTTCCACGCCCAACCTCGCGCAAACCGGCGACGTGCAAGGGCCTTACCAAGTGGGTGATTGGGCCGGGATCGTTTCGGGGTACATGGGGATGGTGCCGCCGGAGTGGCGTTCTGCGCTCGGCGGCCCTGCTCTCACCGGACAATGTTGTATTTCCATCATCAGCCGGACGTCGGCAGGCCCTGCCGTCTCAGTTTTTGAGCCCGATGACGTCGGGCGCACCAATCCTGTGACGGCAACGGCCCTCCTCTATTACCCTTTGAGCCATCCCCTGGCCCCGGAGACCACGCAGAACGGACTCTTCAACCTGGCGACGGCCATCAAAGGGGTCGCTTTCCCGCCGGGCACGCGCAGCGTCCTCTTCTTCGGTCGTCACGGGACAGGGCCGTATTGTTACGGGACAGGAGAGGAGTGCAATGATCCGGTTGACAGCAGCAAAGGGACTCATTCCTACCCTTACGTTCATCAAGTGTGGGCCTACGACGCGCTGGATTTATTGGCGGTGAAGAACGGCCAAATGGAGCCGTGGGAGGTCCGTCCCTACGCGACCTGGCAGTTAAACGAGATGGACGCCACCGGGGGCGCCACGATCCGAGGGGCTACCTATGATCCTGCCAGCGGCAGGGTCTATATCACGGAAGGCTATGGGGAAGAGCCTGTCGTGCACGTCTATCAGATTACAGTATCACCTACCGAGGTCTATTTGCCCCTGGTGCAGGGCTGGAATCTCATTTCCCTCTCCGTGGTGCCCGCTAACCCCACCGTGCCGGGGATTCTGGCTTCTATCGCCGGGCAATATGACCGTGTGTTGACCTACATGGCTACCGATGCGAAGAATCCCTGGAAAATGTACGGCCCCACCGTGCCACCTTACGCCGCAGACCTGACGGCGGTGGATGCCCAGATGGGGCTCTGGGTTCATACTGTGTTGACGACGACCCTGCACGTGACCGGCACGGCTCCGGCGATCACCGGGATTCCCTTGCGCGCAGGGTGGAACCTGGTCGGCTATCCCCGCCAGACGGCAGCGTCGCCATTGCAAGCCTTCGGTTCGTTGGCAGGTTGTCTGCTAGAGGCGTGGGCTTACGAGCCAGGCCCGCCCTCCGCCTGGTCGCGTTACGTCCCCGGGCAGGGGGGCGATCCGTTCACGCTACAGCCTGGGCGCGGCTATTGGTTACGGACAAGCCAGGCCTGCACGTGGGCGTTGCCGTAGCGATCTCTTATACCGTCAGCCCCGTGATCTCCTCCACCTCTTCCGGCGGGCCTTTGGGCTTGCTCGCCTTCTGCCAGGCGTCGCAGATGCGCTCCGGCGGGATGGGGCGGTTGTGGTGGGGAGAACGGGGATTGCGGCAGAAGGTGTGCAGGCGCGTCACCTGCCCGTCGCCGTTGGAGCGAAAGGTTTGCGAGAACTCGCAGTTGTAGCAATCGGGAGCCTGGGCTTTACGTAGCCACCGTCTCAAGCGATCTAGCATATACTTCTCAACCCTTCGTCGCCTTGATAGAAAACATGAACGGGATGGCGTTCTCCTGGCCCGGCAGACGCCAGTAATGGTCTTCTCCCTCCACCATCATCGGCAAGGCCTGCCATGCAACGTACGGGTATTCGTGAACGTACTCAATCTTGAGACCGGCAGACGCCAGCGCGGTGATGATCTCGCCTAACGTATGTCGCCATTCATACCAGACGCGATAAGGTCCTGGACCTGCGTAAGAACCCTCTCCATCCCATCGCTGGGCCTCCGGGCTTGCGAAGTAGGGGCCTACGATTTTCAACGCCGTCGTTCCTGTGGCATCGTCAAAGATGTGGGAGAATGGGTGCGACTCTACGATGTAGAAGATGCCCCCCGGTTTGAGGTAAAGGGCAACGATCTCAGCCCAACGCTGTAAATCACTTAGCCAGCAGAGAACGCCGTAGGATGTGAACACGACATCAAATTCGCCAGTGAGCACCGCCGTTAGATCGTAGATGTCGGCCTGTACAAACCGGGCCGGAATGTCCAATTCCCGGCTCAACCTGCGGGCCAAGGCGATGGCTTTGTCTGAGAAATCAACGCTGGTGACGATAGCACCCATACGCGCCCACGACAACGTATCCAGGCCAAAGTGACATTGGAGATGCAGCAGGGACTTGCCGCGCACGTCGCCTAATTCCGCCAGTTCAATGGCGTGGAGACTGGACTTACCAGATCTGAATCCCTCTATGTCGTACCCCGATTTCTCGTGAATCTCCGTCCACGTATTCCACAGTTCAAGGTTTGTTTTCTGGTACTCATCCATCCGGCGTTCCTTGTAGGTCAA
>JADYZS010000140.1 GCA_020853075.1 Anaerolineae bacterium
ACCAATACACCGACGCCCACTAACACGCCGACGATTACTCCTACCAATACACCGACCAATACCCCTACCAACACGCCCACGCTGACCACGACAAATACTCCTACCAATACGCCAACGCGCACACCGACCAACACGCCTACTAGGACACCCACGAATACACCTACCTGGACGCCGACGCGCACACCGACCCGAACGCCGACGCGCACACCGACCCGAACGCCAACCCCAACGGCCACTTTCCCTGTGTTCCAGGAAACCAGCACACCGACGCCGACCCGTTGTATAGCCGGACCGGCGGACATCGTCCTTGTCCTGGATCGCTCCTACTCCTTCACCGAGCCAGGGAGCAACCCCGGCCCGACGAAACTGAATGACCTCAAGGCTGCCGTCCACGGCTTTTTGAATGGCGTGAACTTTAGCACAGATCGTGTCGCCATCGTCTCCTTCAACAACGTCGCCGCCATCAACGTCAGCCTGACCAACAACAAGGCTGCGCTGGATGCCGCCGTGGATGCGCTGGTTGCCTTGAATCTGACGAACTACGAGGATGCCTTGGCAAAGGCGAGGGATGAGATCAACGCCAACCGCCGGCTGACCGCCAGCCCCTTCATCATCATGCTCACCGATGGGCGGCAAACCACGGGCGGCAGCCCCATGGACGAGGCTAACGATCTCAAGAACAACCTGGGGGTGCGGATCTTCACCATGGGCCTCGGCCTGGCTCCTGCTGACCAGCAGGTGCTGAAAGACATCGCCTCCGATCCCGATAGCACCTTCTTCCATGCTATCGCCACCTCGGCAGAACTGGCGAATGTGTACAACAGCGTCCTAGCCATCCTCCAATGCGGTCCGCGGGCCACGTCCACACCAACCAACACGCCGACGCAAGTCATTGCGCCACCTAGCCCGACGCCAACGGCAACACCGACCTTGCCAGTGGCCGCGGAGACGGCGACGCCTACGCACACACCGGCAACCAAACCGACAGATACGCCCAAGCCGACCACGCCGACGGCTACACCGACCCAAACACCCACGCCAGGTGCAGTAATCGTGGATACTTATCTCATCTCGGCTGGCCCTGACGACGCCTACAGCCGCAACACCTACTGCACCACCAACTCCGTCAGGCTGGGTGACGTCGCTGGTGAAGACATCACCGCCGGCATCCGCTTCCTCAACGTCCAGAAACGACCCGGCAAAACCCTGGTGGACGCCCGCCTGGAGTTCCCCGCCGCCAACAACGGCGGCGCGGTCAACCTCCGCATCTTCGCCAACGACGTGGACAACGCCCTCACCTTTGACTGCGGAGCCAACAAACCCCACACCCGCCCCACCACCGGCACAGCCGTGGACTGGGCCACGGGTCCTTGGACCGGGGGCCTCACCTACTCCACCCCCAACCTGGCCGCCGTGGTGAATGCGGTGTTGAACCGGGCCGGGTGGGCCAACGGGAATGCCCTGGCACTCCTCGTCCGGGACAACGGTTCTGCCACCAACGTCCAGGCGCGGAACTTTGAACTGGGCTCACCCGTCGTCCGTCTCGTGCTGACCTGGCAGTAACGTCCAGAGCCAGGCAGAACCAGAAAGGATGCAGAAGCCCGCCACCCTAGAGGTGGCGGGCTTTGTTTCTGAGACCTCAGTCTTTGGCAGTAGGGGTAACTCAGCTCCAGTACAGAACTGTGACAACCGCGGCCCCCCACAGAAGAACGGAAATGAGGAGAGGACGGTCCTTCAGCACCAACTCATCCGGTGCGCCTCCCTCGCCCCGCACGTGGATAAGATAGAGGTAGCGAAAAAGGGCATAGAGGACAAAGGGAATGGTCAGCATCATGCTGTGATTGGCAGGGAGGTTCGGCGCAGAGAAGGTGTAGAGAGAATAGGCCACTACCGTCGTAGAGGTGACGAGCGCGATCATCTCGTCCAGGAAGCGCACGGTATAGTCATCCAGGACGCGACGGTGCGTGTTGGCGTTTCCCTGCAACAGGATGACTTCGTGCCGTCGCTTGCCGATGGCGAGGAACAGGCTGAGGAGAGTCATGCAGACGTAGAGCCACGGTGAGAAGCGTGCCACCACCACAACGAATACGCCGCCCAGCACCCGCAACACAAACCCTGCAGCGATGGCTAAGACATCCATGATGACGATGTGCTTCAGAGAGACGGAATAGGCAACCTGCAAAACAAGATACCCCAGAAGGGTAACACCGAAACGCCAATCCAGAAGAAAAGCAAGAGGCACTGAGAACGCGGTGAACAGAGCCGCCGCCGCGAGGGCCACGTTGACAGGTAGTTTCCCCGCCGGTATGGGGCGCAACCGTTTTGTCGGATGCTGACGATCTTGTTCCCGGTCCATCACGTCGTTGATGATATAGACGGTGCTAGAGATGAGGCAAAAGAGGACAAAGGCAGCGATGGCTCGCGCGAGGGCCTCGGCCTGGAAGAGTTTAATGTCAAACACCAGCGCGGCAAAGACGAAGACGTTCTTGTGCCATTGCCGGGGCCGCATTGTTTTGAAGAGGGCCTTCAACATGCAGCGATCATACCGCATTCGCAACGTTTGGTCAACTTTCATATCGCAGCATTAAGGGTTACAATGGCTGCTGCCTGCGATATTTGCAAAGCCTGGTAGAGATGGTATAATCCTTAAGCATAGATTATTAGCATTCATCGGAGGTAGCACCGCGTGATTCCTCGCATGACCCAGTCTGCTGCATACTGGGAAGCCCTCGTAATATCTCCCGCCGATTTGGATCACCTCTACAATCATCTTTTAGAGGCCAACGAGCCCCGTAACATAGATGACCTGGCTTTTGCGCTCATTGAGTACCGCTTCCGTCAGGAGGAAGCAGCCCTTACCGCCGAACTCTCTAAAGGCGCGCTGTACCAGCCGCGCGACACCTACGAGGCCGGCCAGAAACTGGTCTTCCCTGCCTTCAACTTCCGCGCCGGCTCCGTAACGGAAACACGAACAGGGCGCAACCCAGAACATGGCGATTTTCTCGTTATTAAAGTAGTGCTGGAAGGCGAGCAACGCCCACGTGAATTCGCCTCTGCTCTGAGCACTCCCCACAAACTGAATCGGCCGGCAGGTCAAGACGGCAATCTCCTGGATAGCGAGGGGCTCCTCTCCCCTGCCGAACTCTACGCCGGGGTGGCCGTGCCGGTGCGCCAGAAACTGGAGAGCCGGCTAAAGCAGAGTGACGGACACGAGTTTGTGGAAGCGGATGGGCAATGGCTCCTGAAAGCGATGCTGGCGGACATACACATCGGCTACCTCAATCTGGCCGAAGCCGCCATTGAGGAGCGAAACGCCCCGGTGAGCACAGGTGATTTACTCAAGGTCATGGAACTCCCCAGTGAGATTCCTACGACCATCAAGACCTTCTCTCTCATCCATGCCTTGCTCAACGACCCGCGCTTTGACGACGTCGGTTCCGGGCGACATCGCTGGTTCCTGCGCCGTTTGGAGCCGGACGCGGCGGTAGAGCCGCCGCAACGCCTGCACTATCAGCCAGAGCCCTACACGCGCCTGGCGTTGACACCGGAACTGGTGCGGCTGGAACAGGAACTGGATGACGAATGGAGCGATGGTGTTGAAGGCGGAGTCACCTCCGACGTCACCGACGCCCAGATTACGCTCATCTATCCCCACCGCCGTTCAGGAACGCTTCCCTTGTCGGCACGCACACAAGGGTTGTTCCCTTCTCCTATAGGGAGCCGGTCGCAAGTCACCCTGATAGATGGTCACTGGGGACAGCGCATTCCCGCCTGGGTAGTGCCGGGCGAACGTTTCGTAGCCGGACTCGGCGCGTGGTATGACCAGAACAAGCTGCCCGTGGGCGCATACCTGACTCTGGAACGAACGCGCAACAACTATGACGTGAAAATTGATTACAAGCCACGCCGGATGAAACGCGAGTGGGCCCGGCTTGCCAGGGCAGAAAACGGCCAACTCCTCTTTGAGAACCGCAAGTTAGAGATCTCTTGCGAATACGATGAACTGATGATCTTGGGGGAACTCAATCCGGCGGAGATTGATGCGTTACGCCAGTCCCTTTACAACAGGAGCGTCTCTCTGCAGGAACTGCTGTACATGGTGATGCCCGAGCTGACCAAACTGAGTTCGCAGGGCACTGCCCACGTCAAGACCCTCTACAGCGCTATCAATCTATTGCGTAGGGTTCCACCGGGCCCGATCTTCTCTATCCTGGCAACCGACCCCGTGTTCAGCAACGTCGGTGGCGGTTACTGGAAATTCACGTTACGGTAAGCATCTTATCAGTCATTTTTTGCGGAGTCACATAGAAGTATGGGCAAGTGGGTCAAACCTACGCTTAACACCAAATTCCACATTGACATGGATTGGTGGGCTGAGAGCGGAAAAGACTTCCGTATCTTTTTACGCAGCCAACTGTGCCCCCGCTGTCAGGAACGCTTCGCCAGCCACGTTGCCACCGAGATGGTGGATTGGGTAGATCCTGAGACAGCGGAGGTGAAGCGCACCGACGCGCTATGGCAGTGCCTGCGTACGGAATGTGCCAACGAGCCGGATTACATTAGTGAACGGCTCCCCCTGGTCGCAGCGGTGTTTCGCGTCTTTCTTGCCAATGACAATAAGCCGTTAACGCCGCAAGAATTATACCAACATATCCCCTGGAAATTGCCTGAGACGATCTTGCGTACCCTGGCAGGGTCGCAGGTGTACCTGGGCATCCGCCCTCTCCCGCCAGACGAACAGGAGAACAAAGCCAGATAATTCCGAGGGAAGACCAGCCACCGACCCAGATACAGTGACGAATCTCAGGTCGCGTCCATGGTGGAGCGGCGTGTTTAGCCAGTAGAGGCTATTCCCCGTTCTCGGCAGTCTCGGCGATCTGCGCGCGGCGCGGCTTTGGAGCGTCGGCCAGACAGCGTTCAGCAAGATCGCCCCAATCTGTCTTTCCGCCCGGATTCCCCATGATCAAATAAAGCAGAAACTCCACGTTACCTGCGGGGCCCAAGAGGGGCGATGGCACAAGCCCGCGCACGGCAAATCCCGCTCCCTGTGACCACTCCAACAGATCATTCAAGACGCGTCGGTGCACCTGGGCATCGCGCACCACGCCCCCCTTGCCAACCTGGCCGCGCCCGGCCTCAAACTGCGGCTTTACCAGCGCCACAATAAACCCCTGTGGCTTGAGGAGCCGCCGTACAGCGGGCAGGACGAGCCTGAGCGATATGAATGAAACGTCCACCGTCGCGAGGTCGCATGGCTCCGGCAGGACCTCAAGATAGCGAATGTTCGTCCGCTCCATGACAACAACACGCGGATCCTGACGAAGCGCCCACGCCAGTTGCCCATATCCCACGTCAATCGCGTAGATGCGGGCCGCGCCCCTCTGCAACAGACAATCGGTGCAGCCGCCGGTGGAAGCACCCACGTCGGCTGCAACCAGGCCTCGCACGTCCAGGGCAAAGGCATCCAGGGCCGCGGCCAACTTCAACCCGCCACGGCTGACGAAGGGCGGCGGCGCGGCTACCGAAAGAGCGGAGTCCTCCGCTATCAGCGCGCCGGTCTTGTCGGCCACGCGGTCGCCCGCGCGCACCTGGCCCGCGAGGATGAGCCTCCGTGCCTGCTCACGGCTGGTCGCCAGGCCGCGTTCCACCAACAATACGTCCAACCGCCTTCGGGTCATAGCGATAGGATAGCAATGAGCGCAGGAAAAGTCAAACGAGGGCAAAATGCCAGATACCGTTGTGTAGCCCAATCTGGGCTTTTGTGGTATAGTGGAGGCCAGCGCGTGCGACTCATTCCCCCAAACGCCATAGGAGGTGTCTATGCTCGTCGGAGAACGCATGAAGAAAGACCCCATCACGATCACGGTGGACTCTGGCATCTCAGAGGCGCTGAAAATGATGCGAGAGTATCGCGTCCGCCGCTTCCCGGTGATGGATCGCAAAGGCAAAATGGTAGGCATCGTCTCTGAGAAAGACCTGCTCTATGCGTCCCCTTCGCCGGCGACGTCACTGGACACCTTTGAGTTGCACTATCTCCTGGCTAAGATGACAGTTGAGCAGTTCATGGCCCGCCCCGTCATCACTGTAACCGAGGATACGCCCATTGAAGAGGCGGCGCGCATCATGGCCGACAACAAGATCGGCGGCTTGCCGGTCATGCGTGGCGACCAACTGGTCGGGATCATCACGGAGACGACCTTATTCAAGATCTTCCTGGAACTCATGGGAGCGCGGCAGCGGGGTGTGCGCCTGACGCTGCAAGTGCCCAACGTGAAGGGCGAACTTGCCAAGATCACGGCGGCCATCACCAGCCTGGGCGGTAACATCCTCGCGCTGGGCACCTTCCACGGCGACGAGCCCTCTACCAGCATCCTGACGATCAAAGTAGATGGCGTAGAACAAGGTAGGCTGGTCGGGGCGATGAAGGAGATGGGCGCGGAGATCATGGACGCGCGGATGGCCTGAGTTATTACGATCATATCCTATTACACGGCACAAAGGGCAGATCGCTGACCATGCCCACGTCAGCCCTGTCCAGCAGGTTTTGCCAGAAAGAGTAGATAAACTCACAGCCAGCACAGATCTAATGTTCAGAGAGGAGGAACAACTATGGGACGCGAGGTTGATCGTCGCGATTTCCGCGTCAACCGGGTAACGCCCAACCGTGAGAGCGCGCTGAAATCGCTCGCTTCGGAGGTATCTGATCGTCTGCCGGGCACGCACCGGATCAGGATCAAGAGCCTGGATGCCATCACTGGCAACCCATCGGCCATCGCTTCGGAGGCCGCGCCGGCCGTAAAGGGCAACTACGTGCAGCGGGCCCTGGAGCACGTCCAGGGCATCAGCCGTGCATTAGGCCTGGCCGCGTCGCAGCCCGCCGAATTCGTGGCCGACCCCCACGCGCAGGAAACCAGCGGCGGCGGTGTCGCGGTACATCTGCAACAGAACTACAAGGGCATCCCGATTTTCCAGGCGGCGGAAACGGTGCGCTTTGCTCCCGACGGTACGCTGACCGAGACGGTCGGGAGCAGCGTCACCGTGGCAAGAGAACAGGCCATCACACCCCGCCTCTCCGTTCAGGAAGCGGTGCTGCGGGCTGCCCGGCACGTTGCCACGCCCGGCGACGACGAAGCGGGGGCCACCGACCCATTCGGGGAACCGCTCTCCCTGCCGAGCGTGGATCTGAGCGGATTCACCCCCAGAATCCTCGCCACGTTCCCCGATACGGCGGCACAGCCAACCGTGCTGGCAGCAGGGCCCTTCGGCGACGAGATTCGGGCCAGCCTGGCCTGGTTCCCCCTGGCCGAAGACTTGCGGCTGGCCTGGGAAGTCCTCATCACCTTCCCCAATTACGAAGGCCAGTATCGCACTTTGGTAGCCACCGATAACGGCGAGGTTCTCTATTGCCGCCAACTGGTGCACACCGTTATCGGCAGAGGAAACGTCTATCGGGCAGATGGCAGCAACGCCCGCCAGATGACGAACTTCCCCCCACCTCTCGCGGATTACGGCATCCCCCTCCCCACCAATCTGCCACCCGGCTTCCCCGACGACTGGTTGGATGGGAACAATGCCACTGGCAACGGCGTGCGCGCCCACCTGGACGATAACGGCCCCTCCACCCAGGGCACGGTGCAGGGTGGCATCCTCACTTTTGACCCGGCAGATGCGACGGGCGACGCCCAGAAGATCCTCAACATCTTCTACTACAATGGCTACATGCACGACTTCTTCTATCTCCTCGGCTTTCGGGAAGGAGACGGCAATTTCCAGCAGAACAACTTCGGTCGCGGTGGGTTTGCCAGCGACCGGGTGGATGCTCGCGCCTATAGCGGAGCCGTCTGGGGCACGGCGAGTATGGCGACCCCTATTGACGGCTCCAGCCCGGTCATGAAGATGGGGCTGGTGACTTCCACCAACCGGCACACCGCCTTTGATTCCACCGTGGTCTTCCACGAGTTCATGCACGGCGTGACCAACCGCCTCGTGGGCGGACGATTGGACGTCCGCGCCCTGGAGGCTCCCCAGAGCGGCGGCATGGGCGAGGGCTGGGGCGATTACATCGCCTGTACCATCAACAATACGGTAACCGTCGGCTCATGGGTCGTCAGCCGGCCTGGCGGCATCCGCCGTTTCCCCTACGACGCCAGCTTCCCCGACAACTTCGGCGACCTGGGCACGCCGAATTATAGCGAAGTGCACGACATCGGAGAACTCTGGTGCGCCACGCTCCTGGAGGTCAACCGGCGTATCGGCGTCAACCTGGCGCTGCAACTGGTGATAGACGCGCTCAAGTTGTCGCCCTCCAACCCCAGCTTCCTGGACATGCGCGATGCCATCCTGAGGGCGCTGGATGACAAACTGGCTGCCGGACAGTTGAGCGCGAGCGCCCACGCCGACGCACGCCGGGGTATCTGGGCCGTCTTCGCCAGGTTTGGCATGGGGCCCAACGCGCGCTCCAACGGGGCCTCACTATCGGGCATCGCCGCCGATTTCCGCGCTCCCGCCGAGACAGTGGGACCATCGGTGCAGGTGGAGGCTACGCCCAACCTGCCGGTTCCCGATCTCCAACCTGCGGGCGTGACCAGCGTGTTGAATGTTCCCCAGGCCGGGCGCATCACCCGTCTTGCCGTTTCGGTGGACATTGCCCATACCTATATCGGCGACCTGCAGGTAAGCCTGACCTCGCCCGCAGGGACGCTGGTCATCCTGCACAACCGGACAGGCGCCAGCGCAGATAACCTGGGCAAGACGTACACGAGCGATGATACTCCGGCCCTGGCTGCCCTGGCGGGCGAACAGGCGCGCGGAGATTGGACGCTCCGCATCGCCGACCTGGCCGCCGTAGATGTGGGCACGTTACGCCGCTGGAGCCTTGATATCGGACTGGAGATGCCGGGGCCTCAGATCGTTCGCAGCGAGGTGACACCGGCGCTCACGATTCCCGACAACGACCCCGCCGGTATCGCCAGCGTGATCACCATCGCCGAATCGGGCGTCATTCAAGGAATCAAGGTTGGCGTGGACATCACGCATACCTACATCGGCGACCTGCGGGTGGAATTGGTGTCGCCCGCAGGCCAGCAATCGCTTCTGCACAACCGCCTCGGCGGCTCGCAGGACAACCTCATCACTACTTATGATGCTACTTCTACGCCATCGCTGGCGTCTCTATCCGGCCAGCCGATGCCGGGCAATTGGGTCCTGCGTGTCGTGGACCTGGCCGGGCTGGACATCGGCAAACTGAACCGCTGGAGCCTGGAGTTGACGGCATAGGCACCGGTCAGATCTGAAGATACTTCGGTCTAGCGCCACAACATTATGACTAGTACTTGGGGAGAACAGGCACCGACTCTACTAAATGTAGGATGCCAAATCGGGGCGGTTTGGCGAACCATTTGGAATGGGGTATAATCTAGCCAGCTATCGCATAGGGGAGGTGTCGCCTTGAAAGTGACTTTGCTGGCTTATACCCAGATCAATCCGGCGTTGGAGCAACTGCCCGCAGACCTGGTCGCGGGCCGCGGCTCGCCCCAGGAAGACATCATTGAATTCGCCGCGCGCGTCTGCTACCGCTCTACCGCCCGCATGGGCCACAGCCCTGAGTTCATTGCCGCCCGCATCCGTGAGGGACACGAAGACATCATTGAGCATGGTCAGGCCACCTACTTCATTGAGGGCATCTCCCGTGCCTGTTCTCACCAGTTAGTCCGCCATCGCATCGCCAGTTTCTCGCAGGAGTCTCAGCGCTACACGGAACTGGGGGAAAACGCCGAATTCGTCGTGCCCGATGCCATCGCCAATAATCCTCAGGCGCGCCAGGTATGGGATGACCTCATCACCCGTCTGGAGGACGCCTACCGGGAGTTTCGCAAACTAGGGGTACGCAAGGAGGACGCGCGCTTCCTCTTACCGAATGCGGCGACGACGAGCCTCGTCCTCTCTATGAATTTCCGCAGCCTGCGGCACTTCTTCTGGCTCCGTTGCGACCGGGCAGCCCAATGGGAGATACGAGACGTGGCAACCGAGATGCTGCGGCTGATCTACCCCATCGCGCCCATCATCTTCCGAGATATCGTGGACAAGTACGGACTGCACGACGTCATCGGCAATGGCCGCGAGCGTCTGGCCGCCTGATAGACATGCTCTACCCACAATCCAATGCGTTACGCCAGGGCATTGATCTATCCGGGATCTGGGACTTCCGCTTTGACCCGGATGGCCTGGGCAGCGAGCGCGGCTGGTTCTCTGGGTTTTCCGCAGGCAGGCCCATCGCCGTCCCTGCCAGTTGGAACGACCAGTTTGAGGAGGGGCGTGACTATCTGGGCCATGCCTGGTATCAGACTTCGTTCAACCTTCCATGGGGATGGGAGGAGCGGCGGGTACACCTGCGCTTTGGCTCTGTCAACTATCTGGCCGAGGCCTGGCTGAACGGGGTGCGACTGGGCCAGCACGAGGGCGGTCACCTCCCCTTTGAGTACGACGTCACGGCGACGCTGCGGCGCGAGGGGAACACTCTGGTCGTGCGCGTAGAAGGCGAACTCGCGCCCGACCGCGTGCCGCCGGGTAACATCCGGCCCGATCCGTTGGACACATTTATCTATCCGGCCTACCCCTCGTCCAGTTTTGACTTCTTTCCTTTCTGCGGCATCCAGCGGCCTGTACTCCTCTATGCAACCCCGCACGAAGCAATCACCGATTTGACGGTGGTGACCGAGATCTCGGGGCACGATGGCCGCGTGGGGGTACGACTGGCTCGTGTAGGCGGAGATAAGGTCACCACACGCTTCACCCTGCGCGGTCATAATGCTGAGGTCGTCGCAGAGGTATCCGCCCCAGGCGAGACGGCGGAAGCCGACCTCACGGTTCCCAACGCGGCACTTTGGGCCCCCGGCCACCCTAACCTCTACGACCTGACCGTGGAATTGCGCCGCGGTAATGAGCCTTTTGACCGCTACTCCCTTCCCGTCGGTATCCGCACCATCGCCATAGATGGCGACGCGCTCATCCTCAACGGCCAACCGCTCATCCTGAAAGGCTTTGGCCGCCACGAGGATTTCCCGATCATCGGGCGCGGGCAGATGCCCGCGGTCATCGTCAAAGACTACGCGCTGCTGCGTTGGGTGGGAGCCAACTCCTTCCGCACCTCGCACTACCCCTATTCCGAGCAGATGATGGACCTGGCCGACCGCCTGGGCGTCCTGGTGATTGACGAGACGCCGGCGGTCGGGCTCTTCTTCCGCGAGGAAGGGTTGGAGCGGCGGTTAGTCCTTTGCCGGCAATATGCGCAGGAACTGATCGCCCGCGACAAAAACCATCCCAGCGTCATTATCTGGAGCCTGGCAAACGAGCCGCACTCGCGCCGCGCCCCGGCCAAAGCCTTCTTCCGCAACCTGTACGACCTGGCGAAGTCGCTAGACCCGACCCGCCCGGCAACAATCGTCAGCATGGTGGGAGAGCAGGAAGAGGCGTACGAGTTTATGGATCTGGTGTGTCTGAACCGCTACCGCGGCTGGTACACCGAAGCAGGACGGCTAGACGAAGGGTTGGCGATCTTATCGGCTGAACTTGACGCCTTGCATGACCGTTATCCCAAACCGCTCCTGCTTAGCGAGTTCGGGGCCGATACTATCGCCGGGTGGCACGCGCAGCCGCCGGAGATGTTCAGCGAGGAATATCAGGCGGAGATGCTGGCGCGCTACATCGCGCTCCTGCGAGAGAAGCCCTACGTCGTGGGGTACCACGTCTGGAATATGTGCGACTTCAAGACGGGCCAGGCGGTACATCGCCTGGGAGGAATGAACCTGAAGGGGGTATTCACCCGCGACCGGCGGCCCAAACTGGCCGCGCACCGGCTGCGCGAGTTGTGGGGCGAGTAGATTTCAGGCCCCCCACCCCCGCGTGCCTGTCGGCTTGCACATCTTCGCCGTTTCTTATGCCTCCCCCGCGTCGCCCCAGCCGAAACTGGCCGGTTCGTTCGTCGGCAGCGCGGCGAAGCGCGGCTTCATCTCCTTGAGGCTGTCGCCGCCGAGCTTCTCCACCAGCGCATCGGCCAGCACCCAGGCGACCATCGCCTCGCCCACCACGGCAGCGCGGGGGACGGCGCAGAAGTCGGAGCGCTCGTATTTCGTCACCGTCGCCTCGCCCGTCGCCAGGTCCACCGAGCGGAGCGGGTTCAGCGTGGTGGAGATGGGCTTCATCGCCGCGCGCAAGATAAGGGGCTCGCCGGTCGTGATGCCGCCCTCCAAGCCGCCAGCGCGGTTCGTGCGACGCACGATGCGCCCATCCTCCAGAAAAATCTCGTCGTGTACCTGCGTCCCCGGCCGGCGTGCGTTGGCGAACGCCTCGCCGATTTCCACCCCTTTGATGGCGTGGATGCTCATCACCGCGGCGGCCAGGCGGCTCCCCAAGCGCCGGTCCCAATGGACGTGGCTGCCGAGGCCGGGCGGGAGTCCCGTGGCCGCGACGACGAAACAACCGCCCAGTGTATCCTTCGCCCGCATCGCCTCCCAGATGCGTGCCTCCATGCGGGCCGCGCCGTCGGGGTCGGGGCAGCGCACGTCGTTCTCCTCGGCCCGCACCCACAACTCGGCATAAGGGAGGTCGGGGATCGCCGCTTCCACACCACCGATCTCGGTCACGTAACTGCCGAGGCGGATGCCGAATTCGGCCAGGAGTTTCCGGGCAACCGCGCCCACGGCGACGCGCGCCGCCGTCTCGCGGGCACTGGCGCGCTCCAACGACAGGCGCAAATCGTGGTAGCCGTATTTGATCGCGCCGGTCAGGTCGGCGTGGCCGGGACGCGGGATGGTCATGCGGGGAACCCGGCGGTCCTTCCAGTTCTTGTAGTCCAGGTTTTCAACGCGCAACGCCAAAGGTGCGCCGGTAGTCAGGCCATCGGCCATGCCGCTCAGGAACTCCCCTTCATCCTTCTCTATCTTCATGCGCCCGCCGGAGCCAAACCCCCGCTGGCGGCGCGCCAGGTCACCGTTGACGTCCTCCGGTGCCAGCGGCAGCCCCGCCGGTAAGCCTTCTACGATAGCCGTCAGGCACGGTCCGTGCGATTCCCCTGCCGTCAGAAAGCGTAACATATCACCTGCGACTCCTCAATCCCTTCTCACATGCCCGTCTCATTATGTCAATAGGCGGTTCCACGCCGGTCCACAGGCGAAACGAGGCCGCGCCCTGGTGTACCAGCATCCCCAGCCCGCCGATGCCCCGCGTGCCTGCCGCGCGCGCCTGGCGCAGAAAGAGCGTCTCCGCGGGCGTATAGACTAGATCATAGACGACCATCTCCGGGCGCTACGGCACACCATCCGGCCAGGGCGAGGCAGCGATCTGGGGAGCCATACCCACGGAGGTCGCGTTGACGATGAGGTCGGACACCCGCGCCAACTCTACCAGGTCGCCGGGGATTTGCCTGGGGATGAAGGTTTTGCCTGTGGCCGCCTGCAACTCAGCGGCCAGGCGTTGGGCTTTCTCGCCATTGCGCGCCGCGATGACGACCGGCTCCACGCCAGCCCGGCTCAGCGCGTAGGCAATGGCGCGCGCCGCTCCCCCCGCGCCCAGGACGAGCGGCTTGTGCTGGCCCGGTTCTATCCCTTCCTCGCGCAGCGCGGCCAGGAAGCCCGCGGCGTCGGTGTTGTCTCCCGTCAAGTGCCCGTCGGAATCTACGATGATTGTGTTGACCGCGCCGATGGCTTGGGCCGCGGGCGTCAGTTCGTCAAGGAAAGGGATGACCGCTTCCTTGTGCGGCACGGTGACGTTAGCCCCCACAAAGCCGAGCGCGACGAGGCCGCGTACCGCCTCGCCGATCCGTTCCGGCGATACTGGCAACGGCACGTAGGCCCAGGGAAGCCTCACCGCGGCGAAGGCGGCGTTGTGCATGGCCGGGCTCAGGCTATGGCCTACGGGCCAGCCCATCACGCCAACGAGGCGCGTCTTGCCGTCAATCATGGGAGTTGTCGGGCTGGCTCTCGGATTCCATCTCTTGCCAGAATTCCTCGTGCCGGATGCCGCCCCCTTCGCGGATCTGCTGTCTGGCTGCTTGTAAGATGCTCTGAAACCGGGGCGAGTAGGCTAAGACTAATTGCTCTATCTCTTCCTCGTCTTCCACGGAGAGCAACGCGGCTACCGGTTTCCCGTTGCGTGTGATGATAACCGGCCCGTCTTCGCTTGCTTTTAGATACGCGCTGAAGCGCGCTTTCACATCAGCCACAGGTGCAATTTTCATGGTTCAACTTCCTTTCCACCAATAAACAGCCGGTTCCCCTTTTTCTCACCAAGCGCCAAGATGTACACTTCGTCACGTTCTCGATCCACTTTATAGAATACCCGAAATCGGTTGTTGGGGCCTAGACGAATTTCCCATTCGCCTTCAAGTATCAACGAACGCTTGAGCGGTTTGCGATTCCGCGTCTCTACGTCTGGTTCAAACTGCAGTAGCGATTCAATGCCATTGCGGATGAGAGGGTAATACTTCCGCTCTATGGCCCTCAAATGCTCTTTTACTAAGGGAGCATAAGCTAGATTAAAGCGTTGTGTCGGCGCCATTCTGACCATAATTATAGTCAAGGCGCGAGGTTTGTCAATTTCGCCGCGGCGCCACCTCACAAGGGGATACTAATCTCGCAGGCTCTCAAGCACCGCCTCAAACCCTGGAAACGAGTCGGCGATGCACTCCGTTCCCCGGATCACTGTTTCGCCCTCGGCCAATAGCCCCGCGACGGCCAAGGCCATCGCCAGGCGGTGGTCGTTGTGGCTCTCCACCACCGCGCCGCGCAGCCGCACCGGCCCGGCGACAGCAAAGCCATCGGGCCGCTCCTCAATCTCGGCCCCCATCTTGCGCAGTTCCCCGGCGACGGTGGCGATGCGGTCGGTCTCTTTGACGCGCAATTCCTCTGCATCGCGCACCACCGTCACGCCGCTAGCCTGCGTCGCGGCCACCGCCAGGATGGGGAGTTCATCTATCAGGCGCGGGATGAGCGGCCCCGCCACTTCCACCGCCTTCAGGCCCTCGCCCGCGCACGCCCGCAAATCGCCCACTGGCTCGCCCCCGGCCTCCCACTGATCCAGGATTTCCACGCGCGCCCCCATCGCCTCCAACGTTTCCAACAGTCCGGCGCGCGTGGGGTTGATGCCGACGTTCTCCACCACGACCTCAGAGCCGGGGACGAGGCTGGCGGCGACCAGCAGAAACGCGGCAGAGGAGGGATCGCCCGGCACGGTGATGTCCAACGGCATCAGGACAGAGGTGCGCGGTGCCAGAGCAACGACATTGCCCGCCCTGGTCAGGTCGGCACCCATCGCCGTCAGCATCCGCTCGGTGTGGTCGCGCGCGGGGCCCGGCTCGCGCACGATGACGCTGGCTTGTGCATACAACCCCGCCAGGAGCACCGCAGATTTGACCTGGGCACTGGCGACGGGAAGCGTGTAGTCCACCCCTTCCAAGTCTCCCCCCTGGATGGCAAGCGGAAGGAGCCGCCCGCTCTCTCGCCCCAGGATGGTCGCTCCCATCCAGCGGAGCGGGTCGGCCACGCGCCCCATCGGGCGGCGGCGCAACTGCTCGTTGCCGTCCAGGATGCTGAAGAACGATTGCCCGGCCAGAATCCCGGCCAGGAGCCGCGCCGTCGTGCCGGAGCCGCCGCAATTCAGGTATTCTGTAGGCTCCCGCAAGCCGCGCAGCCCTCTGCCCTGCACCAACAGATCAGCCGAGGACGCGCGGGATGCCGGCGCGATGCCTGCCGGTTCGGCCAGAGGGCTGACCTCCGCACCGAGGACCTGCACGCAGCGGAGCGTCGCCTGGCAATCGGTAGCCGGGAGCCAGCCGCGCACGCGGGTAACGCCGTCGGCCAGCGCGCCCAGGAGAAGCGCGCGGTGCGAGATAGATTTGTCGCCCGGAACGCGTGTCCGCCCACGCAATGGCCGGCCGGAGGTAATATGTAATTCCATGATGCGACTCCCATGTGCACGGCGAAGGATAACAGTAGCCTACCACAAAGACACCAAGACACAAAGTTTTTCTTTTCTTTGTGCCTTTGTGTCTTTGTGGTGAGACAGCCGCTATTTTTGCTTAGATGTTCGCAGTGACGCCCACGCCGCGAGCGCGGCAGGGAGTTCCTTGAGCGAAGCGATGCGCGCGTCTGGCACGATAGACGCGTCGTGCTCCTCGCGGAAAGGGACTTCCACCAGCACCGCGCGCAGGCCAACGCCCTGCGGCCCCGCCACGTCCTCTTTCAGCCGGTCGCCCACGAAAACCACATCTTCAGGCTGCACGCCGATCTCGGCCAGCGCGCGGCGGTATATCTGCGGATGAGGCTTGACGTAGCCGGCAGCGGAGGAATAGACCCGCCGGGGAACCAGGTCAAGGAGGCCGCAAGCGGCCATGTCGGCATCGTGGACGTCGGCGGGCCAGAAGGTATTGGAAACGAGGCCCAGGCGCAGGCAGCGCGCCTGCAACGCTCGCAGCGTCTCCACCGCGCCATCCACCGGCCGGATGACCGCGTGGATGGGCGCGTAGAAGGCCGCGCGGCAGGCCGCCCAGACCCCATCGGTCAGCGACAGCCCCAGGCTCGCCAACCCCTCCTGCAACACGCGATCCGTGGAATCACCCCGTAACGTCTCCTGGGTGGCACGGTAGGCGTGGGCGAAGCGGTCTCGGTAAGCCGCGGCGAACGCTTCAGCCGCGGGAGCGATCCCGAAGCGTCGTAGCGCGGCGTAGAAGCCGCGCAATCCCTCCTGGCCCAGCGCGCCGAAGTCCACGCCGTGGCCTTCGTAGTGGATGAGCGTCCCAACCAGGTCAAAGAGGACGGCTTTGAGCACACTGTTCCTTGTCATTTTCTACATCCGGCTCCGCCGCGCGCGGGCTCCTTCCAGAAGTGCCCGCAGGCTCGCTTCATCTTCCCGCCGTAGGCAATCCGCCAGGCTGCCCAACTGTCCCTGGAGCGCCTCTACCATCGCCAGCACCGCCTCGCGATTCGTCAGCAGGATGTCCAGCATCATCGTCACGTCGCTGGCCGCCAGGCGCGAGGTATCGCGGAAGCCGCTGGCAGCCACGTCCCACACTGCCTTGTCAGCCTGGCCCACCTCTTCCGCCGCGGCCACCAGGGCCGAGGAGAGGAGATAAGGCAGGTGGCTGATGGCGGCCACTAGGCGGTCGTGGCGCTCCGGTTCCAGGAAGATGACGCGGGAACCGGCGGTGGTCGCCAGCGACGCGGCCAGCGCGACGGCCTGCAAGCCGGTGCGCGGCAAAGGTGTCAGCACAAAGGTCTTGCCCTGGTACAGCGTCGCCTCGGCCACCTCAATGCCTGTGGTTTCCTTCCCGCACATGGGATGCCCGCCGATGGGTTGCAGGCCATCGGGGAGCGCGGCCAGCGCGCGACAAATGGTGCTCTTGGTACTCCCCATGTCCAGCACGACGCAAGGAGGAGAGAGAAGGCTGCCCAACATGGGAATCTGGCGGAGGATGGTACGGACGGGTGTGGCGAGAACGACAATGTCCGCATCCGCCACGCCCGCGGCTAAGTCAGTGGTTGCCCTATCTACCGCTCCCATCCTCAGGGCCAGTTCCACCGTTTCCGGGCGGCGCGCGATGCCCACCACCTCGCGGCAGGCGTGCCGTTCTCGCAAGGCCAGACCGAGCGAGCCGCCCATCAGCCCCAGGCCGACGATGGCGACACGGGCCTCGCTTAGAGACTTGGGGACCATCTCTACCCCTGCAGGAGCAGGATGCTGGCGCTCGGATGTAGAGGCGTTCAACTGAATGCCCCTAGCGCTCTGCCAAACCTCAATCCTCGGTTTGAGATTTCATCCAGGACCATGCATGTCACCTGTTCACTATCGTATTGATCCAGAATTCGCTAAAGCGCGATCCATCCACTTTCGTTACAATGCGGATAGGTTTCCCCGAGGGATGAATGCGCTCCGTGAGCCACCCGTCTTTTTCTTTCAGAAGCAAGGGAATCTCTTTTATCTCAGTTCCCTCATCCCATCCTAGAGCAATCGCGCAGGCTAATGGATCATGTTGGAAATTGATGATGTCCCGAGGTAATCCTTCGCAGGTTTCTCCATATCTCATTTCAATCTTCTCATCCGCTGCGAATGCCTCAGCCTGCTGTGCGATGAGATGTCCCAATGCTCCTGACATTCGTAAGTCGTCCAGGCACGCTCTTCTCAGGCTTGTCTCTACCGTTACCGCGAGGGGAATGAGCGTTGGCTTAGAATTCTGTATGACGTGCTTCGCCGACCTGACATCCACCTGGACATTGAAATCCATCTCATTTCCCCAGTTTGGATAACCAGGCCGGGGAGGATAGACGTAACCTCCCATGAGGAAGAGTCTCGCCTGCATCAAGATTCCAGGATACCGAATATCGAGCAGATACAAATTCGTATAAGGCCCAATACCGATAATAGTCGCACCTTGCTCAATGCTTTTCTTAAGAAGGTGAATAGCCTCCTCTGGAGCATTAGGGGAAGGAACAATCGGCTCCGGCCAATACCTTTCCTCCAGCGGAAGGCCCAGTTCGTAGCGGTAGAATCCCTGAGATGTATCCGCCCCTGCTGCAACTGGAATGTCGCTTCTCTTTTCAAGTCCTAAGACGTACCGAACGTATCCGGTTCTTCTCCCATTGCTGTCACCCACTATCGTGATTCCTGTTAGATGGACACCTCTCGCCCACCGCAGCAACATCGCCAGCGCGCAGAGGTCGTCAATATCACCTCCCAGGTCCGTATCAAGGTGGATCTTGTTCATCGCGGTTTAGAACTTCCCTATCCTCAAGGCCAACGTGGATTTGTCCCCTCCCCTGCGTACTCGTGCATTCTTCCCAACGCCGTAGCGGGGGAGGGCAAGGGTGGGGGCCTCTCTCCTCGTTAGTACCTATCCTAAAATTCATGGGAGAAGAGCAAGTAGGGGTCAGCGGATGCCTTCGGCGTAGCGGAATAGCGGATAATCCCCTCGCAGACAGCCGTTATCCGCTAATCCGCTACCTATCCGCTG
>JADYZS010000141.1 GCA_020853075.1 Anaerolineae bacterium
ACAGTCAACAAGGCTCTGATGAGAAAGAAGGATATCTCGCTCACGTACTCGTATGAGGTAATCCTTTCCGAGCGGGTGGGTCAACTTCTGCAAGAACATGGCATGACCGGCTTTGAACTGAGGCCGGTGCATCACTATAAGAAGCCCTACAAGGGAGAGCCTTCCCTGTACCAGCTGAAGGTTACCCACACGCTGCCGCCAATGGCCTCACCACCCACCGAGTTCGAGCACTTTCATGACTGCTCGGCCTGTCACCGTAAAAGCCAATTCCTCAGGCATACGCACTGGTGGGGAGAGGTCAAGTACTATGAAGACACTGACGTGTTTTACCCTCGTAGTGTACTGGAGGTAGTCAAGGATTTCAACCTCACGGCTGAGTATTTTGGTGAGTTGCGAGTATCACATCAGCTGACTATCATCACCCAACGGGTTTACCGTCTGTTACGTGAGCACAAGGTGAAGAACTGGGCGGTGGTGCCGGTGTACCTGGTGGATTAGCACGGTGAACGGTATGTTCATAGCTCTCGGTGTTATCCTCCGCATTGCTTTGGTGCTCAACCTTCTGGTGGGTGCGGCTATCCAGCCGCACCTCGTTATTTCAAGGAGTGGCCTTTCGTCGCCCCTGGCGACGTCACGGCCATCTACGTCTATGACGGCGATGGGGAACTGGTACGAGAGCCAGAGCAACACCGTCTATAGCAAGTACTACTACCACAACGGTGTGCGCATCGCCGTGCGAAGGACAGGGTACGCCAGCAACAACGGGTTGTTCTGGCTGCTCACCGATCACCTGGGCGGAACCAATGTCACCTTGGACTCTAGCGGCAACCGGCTGACGGAACTGCGCTACTATCCCTTCGGCGATACCCGTTACAGTCTTCCGAACCAACTGACCAACTACCGTTTCACCGGCCAATGGCTGGACTACGGCCCCAACATTTACTTCTACGGCTCCCGGTGGTATGATCCGACGATAGGAAGGTTCCTCCAGGCGGATACGATTGTGCCGGACCCGGGGAATTCGCAGGCGTTCAACCGCTATGCCTATACCCTAAACAACCCCCTGCGCTACACCGACCCGTCGGGGCACGTTCCCGACCCATACTGCGCAGGGTATGCGATTCCAGATTGTGGTCTGGAGGCTATGACCCCCAAAAGTTAGACTCATAGGATCTGTGCATTGCCAAGCCAAGGCTTGGTTGATCTCCTCGCAGGTTGTTGTATGATAGAGACAAGCCAACGAGGAGATGAGCGAGATGGCCAAGCGGTATTCGCCGAAGGTCAAGTTCCAGGTCGTACTGGAGGTCTTGATGGGGGAGCAATCCGTGGCCCAAGCCGCCAAAGCCTACGGCGTGCACCCCAATTCGATCCAGGCATGGAGACAGGAGTTCTTGGACAAGGGACCAGAGGTATTTGCCCAGAATGGGGCTGTAGCCGACTACGAACAGCGGATCGCCAAACTGGAACGCTTGCTGGGTCAGCAGGAGGTGGAAATCGCGCTGTTAAAAAACTTCTTGGGACAGAGAGCATGACGACGGCCCAGAAGGTAGCCCTGGTCGGGTTGGTGTGGCAGACCCGGGGGTTAAACCCGGCGCTGGCGGCGCTGGACTTGCCTAAGGCAAAGTGGTACTATCGCCAGCAGCAGAAGGTCAGCTACGCAGAGAAGTATCGCTATCTGCAAGCGACTCTGGAGAGCGTGGCCCGCCAACATCCCGAATACGGTTATCGGCGTACCACCGAGGAGCTCCGGGACACCTACGGGTTGGCGATCAACCACAAGGTGGTGCAGCGACTGCACCAGTTGTGGGGACTGCCTTTGCTGCGCCGTACCCAGGCGAGGCGCTCTGACCTTCTGGTGAGGCAGCGCTTGTACCGGGGTCGCGGGGGTGCTATCATGGGCGGATGAGTTGGAAAGAAGAAAATCCTTCACCCTTCGAGTCTCGGCTCCTGCCGCCCAAACTCATCCAGACTGTATCAACCGATTTCACCTTCGCCTCCGAGATTTTGTTAGAGTTCCCTGACGACGACCGGATACTTACTGCGCATCTGGAAAGCGATCCGCCTCTGTACGTTGACGACTGGACGGAAGATAAGAAGCGTTCTGATCACCTCCACTTTCTTTCCCAGAGGATCAGCTCGTGGTTCGGCTGACTCCGTACCTGCCCCCACTGGTGCTGCGTCTGGCCGAATGCTCCTCCACCCTATGGATATAAAGTGCGGAGAAACAGCCCCCTACAATGCTGTTGCGCCCCATCTGTTGCGTGGTCAGCGGGTTTCTCAATGCCATCAAAATGGAGTGTGTTTGCAATCTCCATCAGTTGGCGTATACTCTCTGATATGGGCAGCGGAGATCTTTTACAGCCACTGCTGGCGTCAAGAAGCAGGAGGGTACAATGTATGAAAGAATCTGACTGGGGCCTCGACCTTGAGCTGTTTCACATTTCTCCTAAACTACTCATCACCGCGCTGGTGGCTTTAGGCGTGGTTTTCGCTTGCGTGGGCAGTACCCTTCCTGATAGGGAGAAGCCACTAAACTTCGCTCTGTTTCTATACGCGCTGGCGGGGGGCGCTTGGCTACTTAACTTGTGGAAGCTTTTAGTCGGCCGGTGGTTCACGGTTATGGCCTCTGTCGCGATCGTTTTTCTGGCCCGTAGATGGCTGGGTGTTCCTGAAATCCTTGTCTTGTCGGCAATCCCGACCGCTCTAGCAGCGGCTGTGATCAGCCTCCCCGCGGCAGTGGCGGTCGCCGCATGCGAGACTTGTCTGCTACTGCTATTACCAGGTATAGGTGGCGGCGCCTACCAGAGCGCGAAGATCGTATCATTAATTGGCATCTGGGGCATCTTCGGCGTGATGTACGCCGTCTATCACTCGGTGCATCGCTTCGTCGCGTGGGGTTGGGAGCAGTTTCAACTCGGTCAGCGATTGCTGGAGGAAGCACAAGATCGCCAGCTGGCACTGAGTCAAGCCAATGAAGATCTGGCGCAAGCCTACGTGCAGTTGGGCCGCATGGACAAGTTGCTCCAGGCTGCCTACCACGAGGCCGAGGTCGCGCGCCGTGCCAAGGAGGAATTCGTGGCGAACGTAAGCCACGAGCTGCGAACACCGTTGAACATGATTATTGGCTTCAGTGAGATGATCCTGGAGGCCCCAGATAGCTATGAGGCTCCTCTCCCTCCCACTTTGCTGGCAGACCTTGCTGTCATCCTCCGCAACAGTGAACACCTGTCCAGCCTCGTTGACGATGTCTTGGACCTCAGCCAGATCGAGGCCGAGCAGATGGCCCTGACCAGGGAATCCATAGAGTTGCACAAGATCATTGAGGCCGCTGCGATAGCTGTCCGTCCCCTGTTTGAATCCAAAGGCCTCTATCTTGACCTCGATGTGCCAGAGAATCTGCCGCCTATTTTCTGCGACCGCACCCGAATTCGCCAGGTGATGCTCAACTTACTCAGTAATGCCGGACGCTTCACCGAACGTGGCGGAGTCCGCGTTCGTGCCTGGCCGGAAGGGGACAAGGTCGTGGTGAGCGTAGCGGACACGGGGCCTGGGGTCGCGCCTGCGGACGAAAGCAGGCTGTTTCAGCCGTTCCAGCAATTGGACGGCTCAATCCGCAGGAAATACGGAGGGACCGGGCTGGGTTTGAGCATCAGCAAGCAGTTCATTGAGTTGCACGGTGGCAAGATGTGGCACGAGAGCACACCTGGCATGGGTGCGACTTTCTATTTCAGCTTGCCCATAGCCCCACCTACGCCGATGGATACCGGTGCACCGCAGTGGCTCATCCCAGAGTGGATCTATAAGGAGCGCACTCGTCCCTCGCAAGCACCGCTACCCGTGTTGCAGCCCCGTTTTGTCGTTCTTGAATCAGGTGATTCTCTGCAACGGCTGCTAAAGCGCTACCTGAGCGGCGTGGAGGTCGCTCCGGTTGCCAGCCAGGAGGAGGCCTTCCGCGTGCTGTCGGACGCTCCGGCCCAAGCCCTTCTGATCAACAGTGAGGCTGTAGGTGAATCCTTGCAGCGTCTTTGTGCCTCTGGGGGCCTACCGCACAACACGCCTGCGATTGTCTGTTCAGTCCCCAACTTGGCAGAGGTGGCGAGTTCGCTAGGCGTCTCTGACTACCTCGTTAAGCCCGTTTCACGCGAGAGCCTGCTGGCTGCTCTGGACCGGCTGCCATTACGTGAGAAAGGGGAAGAGAAGCCTGACATCACCGTGCTGGTTGTGGACAACGAACCGGATGCTATCCAGTTGTTCTGGCGCGTTCTAGTTTCGGTTGGAGACCGCTATCGCGTGCTCACCGCTTCCGACGGATACCAGGCGATGCAAGTCTTACGCGAACAACGTCCTGATGTGATACTCCTTGACCTGGTCATGCCCGGCATGGATGGTCTTCAGGTATTGGCAGCGAAAAACG
>JADYZS010000142.1 GCA_020853075.1 Anaerolineae bacterium
CGTGATCTCGCCTTGCGCGGAGATGGCCTTAAGGATTGCCTCGCGCATCGCGTCGTAGCGGTGCTTGCTGATGTGGACGCCGCTCTTGCCCTGTGGGTGCTTGGTCAGGATTCGCTCTTCCATTTCTTCAATATGCTCCCTTCCAACACCTGTAAGAAATCTCCCTGACCACCTATCAGTACAGGGACTTCGTCCGGCAACCTGACCCAGAAGAACACAAACTCAATCGGCCCTTCGCTCCCGTCGGAGGGGTCGCTCTCAAAGTGTCGCCAGGTAGCGGGCAACTCTCCGTTGAATTGAAGGTGAAAGAAGTAACGCCTATGAACTTCCTCGCGGCCGTAAGGCGACATGTCGTAATCCCGTGTGCCGAGAAAGGAGCGCAGCGCCAGTTCCTTTAGGCCGGTTTCCTCCTGAGCCTCGCGCAGCACAGCATCCTCTGGCGATTCCCCTGCTTTGACAGTCCCGGCAGGTATCTGGATTCCGGCTTCAGGATGTCGCGGGTGGCTGAAGACCAGAAGTCTGTCCCCTTGCGTGATGTAGGCCACGACCTTATTTATCATGTACCCACCAAACCCAAACATGCGTATCAAGAACGATCATCGCAACACTTCCCAATCATCCTCGGCCACGCCCTTGAACGGGGCCGTGTAGCGAACAGGTTTGCCCCGCAAGGGATAGCGTCCATTACGTTTCACTGCGCTCTCCTGCCCGCGCACGATGACCTCTACCTTGTCGCCCGCCTCAAAAGGCAGGCCCTTGATTATGAGAGTACCATCCTCAGTGATCGTAACCTTTGCACAATATATTCGCATAGTTTCGCCTCACTGGGTAACTCATCTGGCCCCCACCCGGTGCTGGCGCACCACCCTCCCCCGTTTTACGGGGGAGGGCCGGGGTGGGGGCTGCTCAACCTCACACCGTCAGCGTCACCTTGCGCAATCCGCGCGGATGGTCGGGGTCGTAGCCTTTAGCGAGCGTCAGCCCCAACGCAAACAACTGCCCCGGCACGATGGCGACGATGGGTGAGAGCCATTCGGGGACGTGGGCCGGGATAGGGAGCGGCGTATGCGCCAGAGCCAGCGCGTCCGCCTGGTCGGAGACGACCACCAACTCGGCCTCCCGCTCTCGCACCTGGGCCAGGAAGGGACGCATCTCCATCGCCACCGCACCGCTCAAGGCAAAGGTGATGACCGGGAAGCCCCGCTCCACCATCGCCACCGGGCCGTGCAAGAAGTCGGCGGGCGAGTAAGGCTCGGCCAGGACGTAGGTCAGTTCCTTCATCTTTAGAGCCAATTCATAGGCCGTCGCGTAGTTGTAGCCGCGCCCGATGACGACGCACGCGGACATGAAGCGGTAGCGTTCGGCCTGGGCCGTTGCCTTGCTCTCAGCCAGGACGCGCGCCACCACCTGGGGGAGCGCGGCCGCCTGAAGCAGCCTCTCTTCATCCTGGGCCAGCCTTGCACTCAGGAGCGCGAGGGCATAGAGTTGAGCCGTGTAGGTCTTGGTGGCCGCGAGGCTCGTCTCCTGGCCCGCGTGGAGCGGGAGAAGGTGCGCCGCCGCGCCCGCCAGCGGGGAAGCCGGGTCGTTGGTCACGGCTACCGTGAGCGCGCCCTGCCGCCGCGCCTCGTCCAGCACGGCAACGATGTCGGGCGATTGGCCCGATTGCGAGATGCCGAACACCAGCGCGCCCTCCAGCCGCGGCGGCGAACGGTAAAGAGTAAAAAGGGAAGGGGTTGCCAGGGCAACGGAAAGACGATTGTGCGCGCCGAAGAGGTATTGCCCGTAGCGGGCCGCGTTGTCGGAGGTGCCGCGCGCGGCGATGACGACGTAACGCGGGCCGTACTCACGAACGGTTCTGGCAATCTTCTCTATGCCTGTCCGTTCCTCCTCCCACAGCGCGGCCAGCACCCGGGGCTGCTCCGCGATCTCCCGTGCCAACGCCGAGGTCATTTGTCCAGGTTCCTTCTACGATGGTTGTAGAGATGAGCAGGCGGGTCGTGGAGACGAGCCGCCGGCTCGTCTCTACTATAATCTATGTTAGAACCTATAGCAAAAACCCCGGCCTTTAGCCGGGGGGGTGCGCTCTTGTACTCATGTCGGCAGTCCACGACAAGTCTTGTCAGGAGAGGCGTACCTCTTCGCCGACGATGTGGGTCGGCGTACGGTGCAATGGTTGGTGGCCCTGTGCCGCCAACTCCTCTGTCGGCAAGGATGCCTCGTCCGGTTTATCGGATAGCGCCAGCAAGAGCGCGCCCCGCTCCTGCATCCAGGCGACGGCCTGCCAGACCTCGTAGGTAATACATATCTCCGTCGCCAGGCGTTCGGCCAGCGGCGCATCGTCGGGGAGACGGCCCAGGCGGGCAACGGTACATAGATATTCGTTGCGGCGGAAGGTCTTAAAAGGCGTAGGGTCGTCCAGTTGCACGCGGGCATAGACAGCCTGATGTATCTCCAGTAGCCCGTCCTGTTGGGCAAAGGGCACGACCATCTCGGCCCAACGAATGAATTGGGCAAAATCCTTCATCTGGCCGCCCTCCACCTCGCTCACCAACTCCGGCAACCGCATAAGTCCGGCGCTGACGATGAGGCAGATATAGGCCAGATAATCCTGATTGTCGGCGGTGAAAGGATGGAAAGTGGGTTGGTTCAGAGTACGGTACGCCTCCAAGAAGGCATCGCGGTTGAAGGCTGCGCCCAATACCTCGGACACGGTGCGTTCAACCCCCTCAATGCGAGCCTGGTCAATAGGTTTATCGTTGCGCCCCCGCGCGCCGATGACCGTCTTATCCAGATCCACCACGAAGGCTGTGCTTTCATCAAAGCGCCCGCCCTGGCTGCGTGCCCAGGCCACGAATTCCGGGAGTGCGTTCCAGCGATTCGCCAGCGCGCGGTCTCCTTCGGGAGTCATCTGCGACGGAGCCGTGAGGTTCTCGCTGGCGATGAAGGCCCAACCTGGAAGCCTCAACGCCTGTTTTAAGTTGGCAAAGGCGGTCCCGTCCAGGAGTTTCGTATCGCCCAGATAGACCATCTCCCGCAGCGGCACACCGGGGGCGTTCATCTGCTGCGCCCGCTGGAGAAGCCAGGCTACCACCTGGCCGTAGGCAGGTTCTGCCTTACGCGGGATACGGGAAGAACCCAGACCGATTTCTCGCCACGCGTCGCGCAGGCTGGGGAGGCACGAATCGCAGGGAGCCAGATTCCGATATATCACGCGGTCGCCAAAAAGGTCAGAGACGGCAGCACGGCTATGCAAAGCGTAGGTCATAGTTGTACAGCGTGCGGGGCTAGGATAGGAACGCGAGCCGCACGCCCCGCCATTATACCAGACGTGGCCCAGCCCGCAAGTCGCGCGCGGTAGAGGCGAGCCTGCGGCTCGTCTCCACAACACCTTCAAGATTCTAATATTTTGACAAAATTCATAATAACGGCTACACTGCATATCACTTCGGCGAAGCCTGCCCACTTCGCCATTTGGAGGAGGGTCAGCCATGTCGCACTGGTATGTGTTCAGCGCGCGCCAGCGCGCCGCGTCCGCATTCGTCCGCATCTTTGGCGCATTGTTCCTCGCCATCACAGCCCTGATCAGCCCGGCGACCGGCCCGGTTTTCGCCGAAACCACCGTCCCCGCCGATACGCCCACACCTGTCGTCAACGATATTGCCGAGGAGTGGGCGGTTGGCGGCGGCTTGCTCTATTGGGCGAACTCCTGCTTTGCTGAAGAATTCCCGCCGCCCAGCACGATCAAACGCAGACCTGTTGCCGGTGGCACGATCCAGACGCTGGAACAGACACAGTCAGACAACTGCCTCACCTATCTAAACATCGCCGCTGCCAACGATGGTGTCTATTACTACGACGATGCGCAGGATCGCCTTGAGCGCATCCCGACCGGCCCGCCCTTCACCCCGCGTGTGATCGTGAACGTGCCCGATAACCAAAGGCCGACCGATAATAGCACATTGAAGGTCGCTGGCAACCACGTCTATTGGGTCTCGTTCAACGCCGGAGCCGTGTTCCGGGCGCGGAGAAACGGCACTGGCAACATAGAGACGGTTGTGAACGGGATCAACTTCCCGTCTGACGTTATTGTGGTCGGTAATACCATCTATTATACCGAGAACGGGGGAAGTAACAGAGGCGTCTGGTTTGCCCAGAACGATTGCGCCACCCTCCCTTGCAACTCATCCAAGGTGCGGTTCTCACCGTTTGCTGCCAACGGCTCCGGTCATAGCATCCTCGACCGGCGCGGTACCTTCCGCTTCACTTATGTTTTAGAGTGGGTGGAACGGACCGGGAGCGAAAGCAAGATTCGCCGCCGCACGTGCACCGACTTCGCGGTGTGCCTTAATCCCGCCGTTGACTTCTACACGGCCTCTACGAACTGGTTCGTCGGCAACCTGGTCACCGACGGGACAAATATGTTTTGGACCGAGCGCTTCTCCAGCATCAGCACACCCGACGGCAAGTTGCGCCGCAAACCTTTAGGCACCGGCAACGCGGAAGACATCACCCCCAGCATACCCGGCATAGACCGGCGTCTGGCTATCGCCAACGGCAATATCTATTTTGCCGTTGACGATCCATCCCCCTTCAACCAGTTCGGCATCTACTTCTTGCCGCTCAACGCCAGCGCCATCCTGCGGGACCTCACGGCAGATGCCTGGGAAATTACGCAAGGTATTCAGAACCTGGCTAATGCCGTCCCCCTGGTCGCCGGAAAGACAACCTACGTCCGAGTCTATGGCACGGAATTGAGCGGGCCCAACGCCACGAACGTGGACGCAAGGCTCTCTGGCACACGCAACGGGGTGCCGCTCCCTGGCTCACCCCTCATGCCGCTCAACGGCCTCCACCCGTTGAATACGGGTGGCACATACGACCGGGACAGGCTGAACGACGGTTGGCTCTTCCTGTTGCCCGCCAGTTGGACGACGACGGGGGGCATCGCTCTGCGTGCCGAGGTGGACCCGCAGCAGGGCTACACCGACCCGAATCGCGCCAACAACGTCCTGGCCAGCAATATCACCTTCCAGAACCAGCCGCCGGTCTGCGTGTGGACAGTGCCTGTGCGCACCCATACGCCGAGGCCTTCTACCACTGATCCCAACTTCTGGGAGATGGTGAACCGTTTTGAGCAACGCTGGCCGGTGCCCGATGTCTGGGTCTATCGCGACACCAACCCTGTTGAGGAATTGCAGGTCTGTTGGGCCGGCCCCTTCCCTTACCCCTGCTATGGCCCATACGAGTTGGAGGACGGTTGGGGCATCACCAACGGCATCCCAGACCGCGACAAGGTGATCTTCTCCCTGTGGCTGCGTGCCCAAACCACATTCAACCCAGACGAGTGCGACGACATCGGCGCGCCGGTGCACTTCATGGGCATGGTGCACCCGGATGCCAACAACGGCGGCGCCGCTGGTTATGCCAGCACCATCAGCAACCAATCCTGGGTGCAGTTGCCGCCGCACCTGCCCAACCCGGCGCCGGCCGATTGGTTCCGTGTGGACGAGGGGAGCACCATGGCACAAGAACTGGCACACAACCAGGGCCGGAAACACGTGGACTGCGGCAACCCGGACAATGTTGACAACAACTATCCTTACCCGCCCTGCCAGATCGCCAACGTCGGCGCAGATAGTTACTACGGCTTTCATGGGCCTACGCAGACGCCGATCCGGCCTAACGAAGCCGCCGATTTCATGTCCTACGCCGGGCGCACCTGGGTGAGCGACTACACCTGGCGAGCCTTGTTCAACGCCTTTTCCGCAGCCAACGTCAAGGCTGTGACGCCGCGCGTGCTGGACGCAACCGATGTGGTGTTTGCTGCCGGGTATATAGATATGGCGATCAACCAGGGCAAGCTGGGTTACCTCCTGGGATTGCCCCAGGTGACTTTGCCAACTCAGGCGCTGGCGGGTTCAGCCGCGATAGCCCAGGCGGATCACGAAGAGGCTCCCCACGCAGTTTATCGGCTCCGTTTGCTTGACGCAGACGGTGCGGTTTTGCACGAAGAGATGCTTGTGCCCGCCATCATTGACGACCACGACCCGATCAGCGATCCGGCTCTCTTCCAAACTACCTTTGCCCCGCCGGCCGGCCAGGTGGCCCAGGTACAGTTGCTGGCCGATGACACGGTGATAGACAGTATCTCGTCAGGGCACAGCAAGCCATCGTTGGCGATTCAGCAGCCCGCCAACGGCGTGGTCATCAGCGACACTCTCGCCATCCAGTGGACGGCCAGCGACCCTGACCCGGGTGATCAATTGCTCTTCACCGTGCAATACAGTTATAACGGCGGCGTACACTGGCATACCCTGGTCAATGACTTCCCCAGTTCGTCGACGATAAGTAACACACTATCGTTGGCCGACCTTGGCTCGTTACACGGCAGCACCGGACAGACGGCCATCATCCGCGTCATCGCCAGCGACGGCTACAACACGGCCATCGCCAATTCCCAGTTGTTCTCGGTGGTCAATCGCCCGCCGGACGTCTTCATCACCTCGCCAGGGAACGGTCAGAGCGTCCCCGCCGAGGAGCCGGTCATGCTGAGCGGCGGCGCTACCGACGCCGAGGACGGCGGCCTGGGTAGCGCGGCACTCTCCTGGCGAATGGATGACGCGGCAGCGGGAACAGGTGCGGACGTCGCCGTGGACGGGCTGGCTCCCGGCGCGCACACGGCCAGACTGACCGCCACCGACTCCGTCAGCAACACCAGTGCGATCTCTGCCACCTTCCAGATCGCGCCGCTGGGTATTCCCCTGGCAGCAACCCCCACGTTAGATGGTTTCTGTGACGACAATGCCTACGGCAGTGGCGTGGAGGTGCGGCTTGCCCCCTACGGAAATGGCGGGCAGGCCAGCGCGCGTCTCCTGCGCACTGGCAGCGACCTGTGGGCCTGCTTCAGCGGCTTGAAGAAGGGGGCTGTCGCCCCCGGTGCGTTTGCCGGTCTGCGGGTGGATACCAACAACAGCCGGGATGCGCTCGCTCAAACCGACGACTATGGCTTCTTCGCCGGGGAGAATGGGGATGTCACTACGACTGCCGGCAACGGTGCAGGCGGCTTCGCTGGGACAGGGCCGGGCGGTGTGCAGGCGCAGGTCAGCAGCGGTGCGACCACCTGGAACGCCGAGTTGCAGATTGATGGCAGTGTGTTGGGTGGGCTGGATCACTTGATCGGTCTCAAGTTGGGGCATGACTGGGTAGGTTTCTCAGGAGACGACTATGCGTGGCCGTATCTGGCGATCTACAACCAGCCCGACACCTGGGCCGTGACGACGCTGGGAACCTTGCCCTCCCTCACCTCGCTGGATCCGTTCACGGCCATCTTCAATGGATCAGCCTTCACGATGACCGTGGAAGGCACCGGCCTGGTCAGCGGCACCGTGGTACTCTGGAATAGCACACCCCTGCCGACGACCTTTGTGGATACCGAGCACCTGATCGCCGAGGTCGGGGCGGCGCAACTGAGCAGCGCCGCGGCGGTGACGGTCACGGCGCGTTCGCCTGCACCGGCCAATTTCGTCTCCAACGGCCTGCCGTTTGAGGTATACGCGCTGCCGCCGACGATCAGCAGCGTGTCGCCCGATAGCATCCAGGCAGGGAGCCCGATGATCACCCTGACCGTCAACGGGGCCAACTTTGCCCAGGACGCCCAGGTGCTCTGGAACGGCGAAGCCTTAACGACCACCTGGGTCAGTAGCAACCGCTTGACGGCGCGGGTTGCTGCCGCGCGGCTCGCCGACGGCCAGACGGTAGGCATCACCGTGCGCAACCGGACGCCGGAAGAGCAAATCTCGCCGCAGGTCACGTTTGAGGTGCTACCGCCCAAGATGGTCTATCTGCCGTATGCGCTGCGGGCTGCCAGCCAGCGGTAGGTAGGCGTCGGCGGATGCCTTTGGCGTAGCGGATTGGCGGATGGCCGTCCCGTAGGGGCGCAATTCATTGCGCCCGGTGGGGCGTCATGAATGACGCCCCTACGTATCCGCTAATCCGCTACCTATCCGCTGACTCTTGAGGTAGTCACTAACGAATCATCTCGCGGATGCGACGAAACAGCCACATACCGTCGCATCCGCGTCTTCTCTTGATATGGTGTTGAGTTATGCTCGTTCAACGTCGGGCCAGTCGTCGTGCTTCCCTCGCCCGGCTCACCCTGTTGGTGACACTGATCCTGTCGCCCAACTGGTCCCTGCCTCAACCCGCGCGCGCCGATACCCTGTGCGTTAACATCGGCGGCACCGGCGGCTGCTTCGGCACGATTACCGCCGCTCTCAACGCCGCGGCAGATGGC
>JADYZS010000143.1 GCA_020853075.1 Anaerolineae bacterium
AACTCATCGCCGCCGATTGAGTCTGTTGGGATGGTTCGCCTTTCACCTGAACTGAGATTGATCCTTTCCAACCGACCTGGCTGACCAGCCTGCGGAGGGATGTGCGTTAGAATGCTCTGCCCATCGGGGGACCAAATTGCAGCATACCGATTGATGGGCTGATCTCCCGTTGCGCCACTCACTATGATTCTTTGCTTACGTCCATCAACGCTTAACATGAATAGAGCATATTGATGCTTCTCCAGAACCGCGAACAGTATATCGGCTCCATCCGGGGAAAGGGAGGCACTCTGCACAAGATACTGGGCAGGAACGGATGTTTGAAACTGCGCTAACCCACTGAGTGCATCCACTCCCCAAATCTCCCATTGGCCCTGAAGTGTTATTCTTGCGTAGTAGAATTGCTGACCATCTGTGGACCACCCCAGGGGCTGAATACCATAGGCTGTATCGTCGGCTAGGAGAATCTTCTGTTCTGCCCCATCAGTAGTTACGCGATAAATTTCTGTACGCAACGGTATCTGGGGGTCATTAGGGTTTTCCAGGGCGATCAGGCGACCGAACACAAGGGCCTTGCTGTCACGCGACCACGTGACTAGGTAGCCTACCTGGTCAGCAACCCTATGGAGGTCAGTACCGTCCGAATTCATAACCCATAGTTCCCCGCCTATCGTCCGTGCCGCCTTCTCGCTACTCCCAGGGGGGATCAAAAAATAGGCGATTCTGCTTTTATCAGGAGAGACGGCGCCCTGTATGCTATATCCAGCCTTGTGCATTACCGTAACCAACGATCTGCGCGACTCAGGGTTCGTGGCGCTGACCAGCCATATCGTCGTAGTTCCACGCGTGCCGTCAGTTTGCCCGTATGCTATTTTTAGTCCAGGTGGTAATGGCCCTGGTGGTGTAGGCAACGCCGTCGGCGTATTAGAAAGAGGCAGCGTGACGGTTGCCTGTGGTGTCGGCTCTATGGTTGGCGTATCCGGTGGTGTTGGAGTTGGGGATGGTGGAGGGGACGGCGTGATCACAGTCGGCTCGGTTGGTGGTGAAGGTTTAGAGGGAACCGTCGGTGGCGGTGTAACTGGGGTCGGTTTAGAAGAACGCGTCGGAGATTCAATAGGCGATTGGAAGGCTTGAGATGACGGTTTTGTACCTTTTCGTAGCCCTCCAAAGTTCAGAGCAAGGGCAATAACTAGCACTATAAGTGCCAGCAAGCCTAACAATTCTCCGGCAACATTCAATGGGCGTTTCATCATCGCATCTCCTCAGTAGCCCAAAGGAACAAAATGAGCCAAACGTATGTGAAAGAATTCTCTGTCCTTCTACTTATCTAAACGGACCTATTTTTCTTAGGATACGCCTTTGACGCTTCCAGTTTCGTCAGAATCTGTTAGAAATCATTGTTCTGGAGAAAAGTCTGTACTAAACTTGAACCACGCGTGCTTCGTTTGTGGATTGCGAAAGGAGCGAGTCTATATGAATCGGATAACACGCAGAGAGTTTCTCCGGCAGGCTATTGCCGGGCTGGGAACGATGGCCGGTGGGCTGGCCTTGAGTGCCTGCACGCGGCCGGCGTCGCCCGCACCAACATCTACACCCGTGCCACCAACAGCCGAGAGATTTGACATAAGCACCGTAGCATTGCCGACGGCAGCACCTACCCCTGTACCCCCGACAGCTACAGCCGGTGTCACCAGCATCCCCACGGCATCGCCGGTGCCGCAGGCCACGCTGCCTCCTGCCACGGCGACGCCGGTGCCAACCATCCCCGCCACCGCGACCGCCGTTCCTGCGGCGGGGTCCCCCTACCTGGTGGTGGCGCGCGGCGGCGAGCCGGAGGAGTTGGTGAAGCGGGCCTTAGCCGCGTTGGGCGGCATGGAACGCTTCGTGAAGCGCGGCGACGACGTTATCATCAAGCCCAACATCTGCAACGCTTACCATAGTTACGAATACGCGTCCACCACCAATCCCTGGGTCGTGGGCGCGCTGGTCAGGCTCTGCATGGCAGCGGGCGCGCGCCGGGTGCGGGTGCTGGATTACCCCTTCGGCGGTGGCGCGGAAGAAGCCTACGTGCGCAGCGGCATCCAGGAGGAGGTGAAAGCCGCGGGCGGCCAGATGGAGATCATGTCGCGCATGAAGTTCGTCATGACCCAGATACCGCAGGGCGTGAGCCTGCGCCAGAGCGAGATTTACGACGACGTGCTCAAGGCCAACGTGGTGATCAACGTGCCCATCGCCAAGGATCATGGCCTGGCGCGGCTGACCCTCGGCATGAAGAACCTCATGGGAGCTATTCGTAACCGCGAAGCACTACACGGTGATTTGGGGCAGCGGCTGGCCGATCTGACGGGCCGCGTCAAGCCTGCGTTGACCGTCGTAGATGCCGTGCGCATCCTGACGGCCAACGGGCCGACGGGGGGCAACCTGGGCGACGTGAAGAAACTGGATACTCTGATCGTCAGTCCCGACGTCGTGGCCGCCGATTCCTACGCGGCGACCCTCTTCGGCCTGGAGCCGGACGACCTGGCCTACATCCGTGCCGGGGTAAAAGCGGGGTTGGGGCGCAGCGACCTGAAGACCCTGAAGATTGAGGAGGTCGCCGTTGGCAGTTAAGGCGAGACCCAGGAGAGGGTGGTGGCTCCGCCACTGGACGACGCTGCGCAAGATCGTCCAATACGGCGCGCTCCTCTTGTTCATCGTCCTGTTCGTCTGGTCGCGGCGCGGGGGCTGGCATGCCAACTTAGTTAACTTCCCCATGCGGCTGGACCCGCTGGCGATGCTGGTCCATCTCCTGGCGAGCCGCACCTTCCTGGCCGCGTCGGCCCTGGCCCTCCTCACCGTCGCCCTGACCCTCGTCTTTGGCCGTGCCTGGTGCGGCTGGCTCTGCCCCTTGGGGACGCTCCTTGACCTCTTTTCCCTGCGCCGCTGGCGCGGCAAACGCGAACCGCCTGCCGACTCCTGGCGCGCCGTCAAATATGGTCTCCTTCTCGTCATCCTGCTGGCGGCCCTCTTCGCCAACCTGACGCTCATGGTCTTTGACCCGCTGACCATCGTCTTCCGCACCTTGTCGGCCAGCGTCTGGCCTGCGGTGGATCAGATGGTCACGGGGGCCGAGATCGCGCTCTATCGGGTTGAGCCGCTACAACCCGCCCTCTCGGCCTTTGACGGCCTGGTACGGCCCAAGATCCTGCCACCCGATCCCGCTTTCTATCGCTACACGCTGCTGTACGCGGGCCTCTTTATCGGCATCGTCCTCTTGAACGTCGCCGCGCAGCGGTTCTGGTGCCGCTACTTGTGCCCCTTGGGTGGGCTGTTGGGGCTTTTGAGCAAGGTAGCCATCGTGCGGCGCGAGGTAGGAGCCGATTGCACACAATGCAGCGCCTGCGCCCGTGTCTGCCCCACCGGCACGATCCGGCCCGACAAAGGCTACACCAGCGACGCGGGCGAATGTACGATGTGCCTGAAATGTGTGGCAGTCTGCCCGGTGAGCGACGTCAA